>JAVXWK010000544.1:0-4802 GCA_032230575.1 Pseudonocardiales bacterium
CGGAAACCGGACAAAGCCAGCTACCAGGTCGAATTCGATTCGTCCGATCAGGCGACGGTCTACAACTCCGATGGCGTGGAGATGTACCGGATCAGCCGATTCTGATCCGCCGCCGTTACGTTTGCTCCGCACCGACGATGTACTGATCGTGCCTGCAATTCCTCACTTGGCCGCCGTGACCACCGGGCATCGGGTGGGGAGTTTCTGGCGCCGGCTCGACGACACCGAACGCACAGCCCTGGTCTCCGTGTCCGCACTGCGCCGTTTCGACACCGGCGCCACCCTGATCCGGGCGGGTGAGCGGGAGAACTGGGTCGCGATCCTGCACAGGGGCCGCGTCCGGACGGTGGCCGCCGACGGCAGGACGCCCATCGCGCTGCGGTTCGCCGGCGACATCGTGGGCGAACAGGCGGTGCTGGACCAGGAGACGAGGCCGGCGACGGTCCGGGCGGAGACGCCCGTGCAGGCCCTGATCGTCGAGGGCGCCGTCTTCAACCGGTACCTGAGCCAGCGAACCAGGGTCCTCCGAGTCCTCTGCGCGGTGGTGTCCGAACGCCTGCGCGAGTCGGACCGCACCATCGTCAGCCAGAACGACGACTCGTTCACGAAAGTCGCCGAGATGCTGTTGCGCCATGTCGACGAGTTCGAGTGGACGAATGGTGGACGAATCAGGTTCGACATCGGTTCGCAAGCCGCATTGGGCGAGTCGCTGGGCTTGTCGCGGGAGTCCGTGGTGCGCGCACTCAAACTCCTCAGGAAGGACGGCGTCATTGCCACCCATCGGGGCATGATCACCGTCAACGACGTCGCCGAACTGCGTGCGCGAGCGCAGCGATGACGAACAAACGGGGTCCTAGCTCGGGGCCTTGGATTTCTGGTTCCTGCGGGCCATCGCGATGAGCTCGGCGTTGGTCTTGGCGGTGCGGCCGTCCGGCATGTGCAGCGTGTCCTCCAGGCCCATGCGCACGTGGTGTTCGAGCGTCGTGGCGTAGGTGAAGACGGGCCAGGCTTGCTCGTTGCGGCCGTGCAGCAGGATCGGCAGGCCGAGCGGTTCCACCTGCCGCAGCAGGGTTTCCGCGGTCTGCTCGGTCGCGGTGACGGTGATCCTGGTGATGCCTTTGGGCAGGTCGTCCAGGGACGTCGCGCTTTCCACGACCAGTTCGACGGGCACGTTGACCTGGTGCAGAGCCTGAGCGAGCCGGCGCCAGTCCGGTTCGCCGACGTGGACGCTCGCGATGTCCGGACGTCCGGCGGCCAGCGGGGCCCAGCTCGCGATCAGCGTGGTGCGGTTGCCGGGCACGTTCGTCGAGACGCTGATCTCGATGCCCGGCACGGCGGCACGGACCGTCGCGATCGTCGTGGCCACCTCAGGGCCTACGAGCGTCGGTGCGCCGATGACGTCCCTCGGGTGGATGTGCACCGAGGTGACGCCGAGTGCGGCGACGTCGGCGGCGTCCTCGGCGAGACGCTCGGGGGTCAGCGGCAGGGCCGGGTGCTCCTCGGCTGTGCGGGAGCCGTTCAAGCAGGCTTGCAGCACATGTCATACGGTCCCACACAATCGTGGCCGACGCGTTGCTCCAACGGGTTTCACCGCCGTTCTGCGGGCTCGGTGATCTGGCACCAGAATCGGCCGTGATCGCCCCACCAACGGAGGTAAGAAGATCATGGCCGTGACCGTGAACCTCGACATGCTCCTCGACAAGGCTTACGAGAACCTCCCGCTCACCGAGATCCTGGACGCCCCGGTCGACGCGCTGCAGGGCGTGAGCCCCGGTGACGCGGAGAAGCTGAAGGCCGCGTTCAACATCAAGACCGTGCGCGACCTGGGCACCAACAAGTACTTCCGCGCCGCCGTGACGTTGCTGGACCTGGAGTCCACGGCTCGCTAGAGCACGATGCGGTAGTGCACGAACGGCGTCTTCTCCGCGACCTGGTCGTACAGACGGCGGGCGGTCTCGTTCCACTCGCTGGTGTGCCAGTAGACGCGGCCGCACTCGCGCTGACTCGCCCACTCCGTCACCGCCTCGATGAGCGCGCGGCCGACACCACGGCCGCGTGCCTCGGGGGCGGTGAAGAGGTCCTGCAGGTAGCAGACGTCCGGGCCCGAGGTGCTGGGGTGCCGGAAGAAGTGCGTGATGCCGACGATGGTGTTCTCGTCGCGGGCGCATAGGGCGTGAATGGACTCATCCCGCAGGAACATCGCCAACTTCTCGTCATAGATTTCTGGCGCGAGCGTGCGTTCGTAGAAGGTGTTGTAACCCTCGAACAGCTCCTGCCACCTGGCGCGGTCCGCGGGCGTGAGCGGGCCGATCGCGATCATGTTGATCCTTTCCGTGTTCACCCGGTTGGATGACCTTCGTGTCGACGACCCTCACCACCGACCTGCTGCTGCACCGCGCGGGCACCAAGTCGTACTGGCGCGGCCTGACCTACCGCGACGCCGTGCAGTCCCTGCGCGTGCACAGCCGGCACGTGGCGGCGCGGGTGCGGGGCAGCGACGAGGCGGCGTACGCGGTGGAGCTGTCGTGGTCGGGCACGCACCTGGTGGGCGAGTGCAGTTGTCCGCACGGGTCGGAGGGCTTCTTCTGCAAGCATTGCGTGGCGGTCGGGCTGGTGCTGCTGGACCGCGGTGAGACCGTGCCGCCGCCGGACGCGGAGGACGTCGAACTTCGCGACGTGCTGAGAGCCTTGCCCGCGGAGGTGCTGCGCGACCTGCTGTACGACCAGGCCGCCGGTGACCTCAAGCTGCGGGCGCGGATCATGTCGTCGCTCTCGAAGAACTAGAGCGGCATCCCGTACGCGTAGGCCACCAGGTTGACGCCGGGCAACGGCGCCCAGTCGCGTTCCGGCAGCCGCGTGAAGCCCAGCCGCTGGTACAACCGGTGCGCCGCCACCATCTTCTCCGACGACGACAGCACCACCCGGCCGATGCCGGCCGTGCGGGCCCTGTCGATCACCGTGCGCACCAACGCCTCGCCGACGCCGCGACCACGTGCTTGCGCGGAGACCGAGAGCATGCGGAACTCCAGCTCGCCCGGCTGCGAGATCTCGGCGTAGGGCGTGCCGGGGTGCACGACCGTCACCGAGCCCAGCACCGTGCCGGACTCGTCGACGGCCACCAGCAGCTCGGCATCGCGGAACCGGGCGGCCGAGTCCGCGAGGGTGCCGGCGTAGTCGTCGGTACCGTCCAGGTAGCCGTCGACGCGGTAGGCCTCGACCGTGACGGAGCCGACCGCGGGCAGGTCGGCCTCCGTGGCCGGGCGGATGATCAGGTCACTCATCTGCGCTCTCTTCCCCGATGACGGCCACCTCCCTCGCCGCGTCCGGGCCCTGTTCCAGCAGGACGCGGAAACCCGCCTCGTCGAGAACCGGGACCTTCAGCGAGATGGCCTTGTCGTACTTCGATCCTGGCGAGTCGCCGACGACCACGAAAGCGGTTTTCTTCGACACCGAGCCCGCCGCCTTGCCGCCGCGGGCCAGGATCGACTCCTTGGCCGAGTCGCGGGAGAACTCCGTCAGCGAGCCCGTGACCACGATGGACATGCCTTCGAGGTTGCGGGTGATGGACGCGTCGCGCTCGTCCTCCATCCGCACGCCCGCGGCCCGCCAGCGCTCCACAACGCCTTGTCGCCACTCGGTTTCGCGCCACTCGACGACCGCGGTCGCGATCGTCTGGCCGACGCCCTCAGCGCCTGCCAGCACCTCCTCGTCCGCCTCGATGATCGCGTCCATCGAGCCGAACTGGAGGGCCAGCGCGCGGGCGGCCGTGGGGCCGACGTGGCGGATCGACAACGCGACCAGAACCCTCCACAGAGGACGTTCCTTGGCGGCTTCGAGGTTGTCGAGGAGCTTCAGGGCGTTCGCGGACAGCTCGCCGTTCTTCGTCTTGAACCGCTCGATCTGCCGCAAGTCCTCGGCGTCGAGGTCGAACAGGTCGGCCTCGTTCGTGTACACAGTGGACTCGGTGATCGCGGCGGCCGCCTCGTAGCCGAGCACCTCGATGTCCAGCGCGGCACGGGAAGCCAGGTACGCCAGGCGTTCGCGCAGCTGGCCGGGGCACGTCTCCGCGTTGGGGCAGCGGATGTCGACGTCGCCCTCCTTCATGGCACGCAGCTCGGCGTTGCACTCGGGGCAGCGCGTCGGCATGACGAACTCGCGCGCGTCATCCGGCCGCGCGGCCAGTACCGGGCCCAGGACCTCGGGAATCACGTCGCCCGCCTTGCGGATGACGATGCGGTCGCCGATCAGCACACCCTTGCGCTTCACCTCGGAGCCGTTGTGCAGGGTGGCCCGCGCGACCGTCGAACCGGCCACCTTCACCGGTTCCATCACCGCGAACGGCGTGACGCGGCCCGTGCGGCCGACCTGGACCTGGATGTCCAGCAACGTCGTGGTCGCTTCCTCCGGCGGGTACTTGTACGCGATGGCCCACCGCGGGGCCCGCGACGTCGTGCCCAGCCGCCGTTGCAGCGACACCTCGTCGACCTTGATGACGACGCCGTCGATCTCGTGGACGGCGTCGTGCCGGTGCTCGCCCCAGAACTCGACGTGCTCGCGGATCGCCGCCGGATCGGTGAGCACCTTGGTGTGCGGGGAGGTCGGCAGCCCCCACGTCTTCAGCGCCTCGTACGCCAGCGACTGGCGGGCGACCTCGAAGCCCTGCGTCTTGCCGATCCCGTGGCAGATCATCCGCAGCTTGCGCGACGCGGTGACCTTCGGGTCTTTTTGCCGCAGTGAGCCCGCCGCCGTGTTGCGCGGGTTGGCGAACGGCGGCTTGCCCTGCTCGACCAGCGAGGCGTTCA
>JAVXWK010000571.1:0-11473 GCA_032230575.1 Pseudonocardiales bacterium
ACGTGCATCACCAGCAGGGGATAGTGCGGTCCCCAGTCCGACTGCACACGCGCCGATGCACGGTCACCGGTCAGATAGGGCGGCAGCGAGAAAGCCACGAACGCCACCACCACGAAGGCCAACGGCCCCACCCAAGGCTTGCGCAACCACGTCATGGCATCACGATCGCCGACGCCGCTTACCGATCACGCACCGCTCGCTGACGTCCCCGCACCGACCACCGTGCGGCGGGACCGGGCCGAGGATTCCAGGTCGGTTGGATCCGCCGGCCTGACCATGATCTGTCCACTGATTGGTCGTTTCGCGAACGCTCGTCCGGCTCCAAACTGGCGCGATGACGCCCGAGTCGTTGGCCGACGTCCTCGACACGATGCCGGAGCAGCGGCAGGTCATCGCCGACGGCGAGGCCACCGCGGAGACCTACGAGGCCGTCGCCCTGCGGGTGGCGGTCTTCGAGGCGCGGGACAAGGGCTGTGCCGAACTCGCCGCGATACCGAAGCAAGACTGGACCGCGTCGCAGGACCACGTGAGCACGTGCGCGATCTGCAAGCCGGCGGACCCGAAACGGCTGCGGGAGCGCGTCGAGTACCTGGCGCCGGGTGTGGTGGCGGTGCCGGAGGACGAGGACCGCAGGCTGCTCGCGTTCCTGAGCAGTCCGGCTCGCGTGGTGTCCGATGTGGTGACCAGGCCGGTCAAGGCGCTGACCGACCTCATGACCAAGGCCGGGCCGATGGCGTCCGACCCGCAGGTCTGGAAAGCCGCGGCGGCCGTCGTGGGGCTGGTGGTGTTCCTGCTCGCGGTACCGAGCTCCGAACGCGTCGAACCGCAGGACGAGCGGTTCGAGGCCGCGCCGCTGCCGGGCAGCCCTGAGCACACGATCGTCAGCACGCCGCCGCCGGCGGGTCCGTCGGTGCCGCCGCCCACCTCGGGCCCCACCGTCATCTCGGGGCAGACGATCATCGTTCCGGCACCGCCGGGCACCTCGGCCACAACACAGCAGCAGCAACAACAGCCGCGTCCCGGAACATCCACATCGGACGGTCCGCACGGTCCGACCACGTGGGCGTACGCGAGCACTCCCGACTACGCGTACAACCAGGCGGTCGGGCAGCAGGTCGAGCTGCACCGGCAGTGGCAGTGGGGGACCTGGCGCCGCGACGGCGTCGAGCGCTACCTCACGCTGATCAGGAAGGGCGAGGGCACCTACGAGGTGCGGGTTCCGGAGGTCGGCACCGGTGGCACGGTGCACGTCGCGCTGAGCAACGGCTGGGGCTACTACGAACCGGCCTCCTGTCAGACCTCTGGAACCCGCGGCGAGGGACGCGACCTGCTCGTCGACGTCGCCTGCTTCGCTCCGAACGGGACGAGGAAGAACCTCCCGTTCGTCATCGTGTTCGCCGGCGACGGGCCGGCCGTGGCCTACCGCGGTGGCGCGCCGGGCGTCGTCCACACAGGACCCGGCCAGTTCGACGTGACCACGCTGGGCGGCAACGGCTTCGCGATGGTCTCACCGGTCGGCGAGAGCCGGGCGCGGTGCCGGACGACCGTCGAGCCCGCACGCATCAGGGTCGCCTGTGACGCCGAGACCGACTGGAACCTCACCTACACGCAGAACGCCGCGATCCACCACGACCCGTCCGCGTCGGCCGCCTACCTCGAGACGGGCAACGCCAGGTCGTGGACCAGCAACGGCGAGACACCCGCGGTGACGCGCAAGAGCGTGGGCTTCTACGAGGTCCAGTACGCGCAGATCGGCAACCCGAAGACCTATCCCGCCGACGCGGTGCTGGTCAGCGCGAGCGGGCCGGAGCCGAGGTACTGCCGAATCTGGGCGTGGAACGGCTACGGCTCACCGCCGGGCGTGCTGGTGCAGATCCGGTGCTACGACCAGGCAGGTGCCGCCGCCGAGTCCACGTTCGCCCTGGCCTACCTGCGAAGCCCGTGATCCGCCGCGAGATACAGCGACTCGGCTTGCCGCATCCGCCGCAACGCCTGCTCGGCGAACCCCGCTGAGCCGAGCAACCGCGCGGCGTCGGCGAGCAGCTCCTTGTCCCGCAACCCGAACGCGTGCTCCGCCGCCCGGTCGTACCAGCTGAAGGTCTCCGGCGAGTCCAGGGTTTCGTGCGCGATGCCCATGTTCAGCAGGCAGGCTCCGTCCACGAAAGCGTTGAGCGCCAACGAGTAGCAGTTGATCGCCTCCCGATTCGCGCCCGCCTTCCGGTGCAGGTTGCCCATGCCGTTGTACACCCGGCTGAGCCGCACCACGTCACCGATCCGCTCGCAGACGTCCCGGGCCTGCTCGTAGTAGCGGATGTCCCCGGTGGCCCGGCCGAGGCTCAGCAGCGCCCGCGCCTCGCCCGCCGCGTCACCCGAAGCGATCCGGACGGCCAGCACCTCCTTGAAGAGGGCCTCCGCCTCCTCGAGGCCTCCGCTCGCCAGGTACACGTTGGCGAGCCCGGTCAGCGCCCGAGGCTCCCGGTGGAACTCCAACGCCTCCGTGTGGCACCTCTCCGCCTCCTCGAGGTTCCCGCGGTCGAACCAGGCGTGCCCGAGATGCGCGAGCGCCACCGCCTCCGCCTCACGGTCCTTCCGTGCCCTGGCCGCCTCGACCGCGGCTTCCTGCACCCGCACCGACATCTCGTCGACGAGCGCCGAGGCCAACGCGAGCCGGCGCTCGTCATCAGCCACGAAGACGGCCGCGACCGCGTTCTCGGTCTCGACGTCGGCGACAGACAGGTAGTGGTCGAGCAGCCGCTCGAGCGCCTCGGGTTCGCGCGGCGTCAACGTCCGCGCGTACTCCCGCAGCAACGAGTGCATCGTTATCCGGTCGCCCGGCGCGTTCTCCAGCAGGTGCAACGCCAGCAGCCTGTTGCGTGACGGCCGCACGTCGCCGCCCGCCAACGCGTTGAGCGCGGTGATCGAGAACTCCCGCTCGAACCCGTCCCCGAGCAACCGGAACACACGACGGTCCTCGGGCGAGAGCTGCCGGTACGCCCACTCGAACGCGTCGTGCACATCGCCGCGTTCGGCGGGAATCTCCTCGACCAGTGCGGTCAGGGTCGCCGTCGTGCGCAGGCGGGCGAACTCGGCGGCGACGACCAGCGCCAGCGGCAGACCGTGGCACGCCCGCACGAAACCACGCGCCGCCTCGGGTTCGAAGTCGGCCCGCGAGCCGAGCCGGGCCCGCAGCAACGCCTGCGAGTCCTCGGAGCTGAGAGGGCCGAGCACGACCCCGCCGAGCCGCTCCCTGCTGGTCGCGATCACGTTCCGGAACACCGCCAGGTCGTGCCCCTTGCGCACGTTGTCCAGCACGAACAGCACTCGCCGGGTACCGAGCACCTCATTCAGCTGGGCCCGCCGCGAGACCCACAACTGGATGTGGTCGTGCGTGAGCGCCCGGATGAACGCCGCCAGCACCTCGTCCATCGTGCGTTCGGACAGATCGGCGTACAGCTGACCGTCCGGGTACAGGTCCGCCGCCGAGTGGGCGAGCCTCAGCGCCAGCGTGGTCTTGCCGGTTCCCGGTGGTCCGGACAACAACGCGACCCCGTGCTTCCGCAGCGCCTGCCGCAACGCCGCCAGCTCGTCCGCGCGCCCGTGCACCGCCGGGTCGGGATCCAGCTGACGCACTGAGCGTGCGGGCAGCTCCGGCGGGACGAAGTCGTTCTTCGCGTGCACCGGGTTCTCCACGGGGACGAACGTAGCGTTGTACTGCGGTTCTGACACCCCGCTGACACCTGGACGGGTGCACCTGTCAGGTCGCTGTGAGCGCGGTTCAGCAGTGTCAGCGCCATGAAGTCGACAGCCCTGATCGCCGCGGCCGCGCTGACGCTCCTCGTCGCGCCGGACGGGCAGGCGGCGTCCTGCCGCGGCCGCGCCTGCAACGACCCGGACCCGGTCGCGGCCGGGTGCGCCGGCAGCACGACGGTCGCCGACACCGCGCCGATGTTCAAGGGCGGCACGGCAGAACTGCGCTGGTCGCCGGGGTGCAAGACGAACTGGGTGCGCGTCTCGAACTACTCCGGCGGCGACTCGGCACTGCGCATCACCGTGTGGACGAGCAGCGACCACGTCGGCTTCGTCGCGTCGGGAACGCCCGGCAACCACTGGGGAAACATGGTCTACGCGCCCGGCTGCGCTCGTGGCGAGGTGCTCTACGTCGACTCCGACGGCATCCACCGCTCTGCCCGGCTCCAGTCGAGCGACTGCTGAGGGGGCGCGCCATGACCGGCTACATCACCGACTGAGGGTCCACCCCGCACAAGCCTTCGCAAGAAACCATTGAGGGAGAAGCATGTTCAGCAAGATCGCCAGCACGCTCGGTGCGGCAGTCGTCGTCGGTGGTGCGATGCTCGGGATCACCGCGCCCGCGCAGGCCGAGTCGGCGCCCGGTTGTGGCCCGGTGACGCAGATCGGTTCCACCGCGTACATCACGAGCGGTGGCACCAACATCGGCTCCGTCAAGCAGTTCAAGGGCTGCAACAAGAACTGGGCCTACACCTACGTGTGGGAGGGCTTCCGCAGCTCGCACAACAGCTGGTACGTCTGCACCTCCGTGGCCAAGGAGAAGCCGGGCAACGACGATCTCGTCGACCTGAACTGCACCAGCAACAAGGCCGACAACTGGTCCTCCGGTGCGAGCACGCTCTCCGACTGCACGCACGCGGTCGGCAACATCCAGTGGGGCTCCAACGAGCCGATGGCCCGCACGAGCACCCGCTGCTGACGAGGGTGGCAAGGTCGGTTCGTCCAGCTACACCAGCCCGTTCGGCCACTGCAGCTAGTCTCTAGCTGATCACGCTGTCCAACAGGTTGTCTCTACGCAGACCGGGTGTGCCGAGCAGTTCGGCCGCCCGGTCCGCGTGCTTTTCCAGCCCTGCCTTGACCAGCGTGCGGCGTGCGACACCCTCGCCGTACCGGTCACCGCGCGCGCTGGTGATCTCCAGGCAGCGCTCGGCGTCCTTTGTGGCCTGTTCGGGTTTTCCGCTCGCCAGCAACACTTCCGCGCGGCACAGCAGAGCCTGCCACTCGTCGTTGTGCTCACCGGTCGCCCGGCACAGCTCGATGCACTCGTCCAGCGCGGTCAGAGCCTCGTCCAACCGGCCGAGCTTGAACAGCGCCTGCCCCTGAGAAGCCAACGCGTACGCCGTGCCGGCCGCATCCTCGTCCTGACGAGCGAACTCCAAGCTCTCGGCGGCCGCTGCCAAAGCCTGCTCGTACCGGCCGGCGACCTGATGCACCTGAGCCAGCGCCGAGAGCGGAACCCGCTGGGCACCAGCAGGTCCGTGCTCCTCGATGAGCTTGACGGCCTGCGCGAGGGTGTCCGATGCCTGGCCGAGCCGACCCAGTTCACGCTGGATGGTGCCGATACCGGCGAGCGCACGACCCTGTCCGAACGGGTCGTCAGCCCGCGCGTCCAGCACTTCCTCCAGCTGGGCGCGGGCGGTCTCGAACGAACCGATCCTGCGATTTGCCGCGGACTGCACGAGAAGCGCGGTCTGCAACGCGGCCGAGGTGCCGATCGTCCGCGCCGCCTGAAGAGCGATCTGGCCGAGTTCGATCAGGTCGGCGACTCTGTCCTGTTTGAACAGATGCGGGTACAGCATGTGCGCGATGGCGAGGGCGTGCTCGGCCAGCGCTGGCTCGGTCATCGTGGATCGCGCTGCCGCCAGCAGGTTCTCGGCCTCGTCCGTCAGCCACTGCAACGGCTCGTCGAGATCCTGCTGCGTGCCGGAGTTCGTCAACGCCCCATAAGCGTGCGGCCGCAGCTTCTTCAACGCGGCGGTGAGGGTCTCGCGGTAGTGCGTCAGAGCACGGGCCAACGCATCGTGCTTCTCGTCGTTGGGATGTTCAGCCCCGAAGAGCCGCAGCAGGTCGTGCACCCGGTACCGCTCCGGCCCGCACGGCTCGACGAGCTTGGCGTCCACCAACGGATCCAGCACGCGATCCACGTCGTCCTGCCCGAGCAACGCCTGCGCGGTCGACTCGCTCACCGAAGGCACGTTGAGACAGCACAACAGGATGAACGCCCTGGTGGACCGCTCGTCCAGCCCTTCGAAGCTCAGCTGGAAGCTCGTCCGCACGCCGAGGTCGTCGAAGTTCAGCTCGTCCAGCCGGTGCCGCTGGTCCGCGAGCCTCTTCGCGAGTGTCGCGGTCGTCCAGTCCGGCCGTGACCGCAGCCGCGCGGCCGCGATCGTCAACGCGAGCGGCAGGTAGTCGCAGGCCCGGGCGACCTGCCGAGCCGCATCGCCGTCGGAACCGAGCAGCCTGACCGCGTCGTCCTCGGCCAACGGGTCGAGCCGGACGTGCTGCGCGCCCAGCGTCGCGAGCATCCGGCGGCTGGTGATCAGCACGGTCGATCCCGCCTCGCCGGGCAGCAACGGACCGACCTGGGCCGCGTCCACGGCGTTGTCCAGCAGGATCAGCACTTTGCGCCGTGCCAGCGTCGACCGGTACAACGCGGCCGCTTCCGACGTGTCGGTGGGCACGGCGAGCGGTGGCGTGCCGAGCGCGCGCAGGAAACGGCGCAGCACCTCGGCGGACGACAACGGCGAACGGCCGGGCGTGGCGCCGTGCAGGTCCACGTACAGCTGACCGTCCGGGAAACGTTCGGCCATCGCGTGCGCCGCCGCGGTCGCGAGAGCGCTCTTGCCCTGCCCGCCAGGCCCGTGCACGGCGATCACGGTCTCCGCGGAACCTGTGATCAGCGAGATCTCGGCGCGCCGCCCTACGAACGGTTCCGGTGCCTTGGGCAGCTCGCGCGGCACGGCGGGGATGTCGCCCTGCAGGATCGCCGCGTGCAGGTCCTTGAGCTCCTGCCCCGGATCGAGCCCGAGCTCGTCGGCCAGGTGCCGCCTGCCCTCGTCGTACACCCGCAGCGCGTCCGCCTGCCGTCCGCTGCGGTGCAACGCCACCATGAGCGCGCCCCGCAGCCGTTCCCTGGTCGGGTGTTCGGTGACGTACCCGGTCAGCTCGCCGGTGACCTCGTGGTGGCGGCCTTCCTTGATCGCTTTGTCGACACGTCGCTCGATCGCCCCGAGCCGTTCCTCCTCCAGCTGGTTCGCGAGCTGCGTGTTCGTGGTCAGCTCGGCCAGCGCGGGCCCGCGCCAGTGACCCAGCGCCTCGTCCGGATCCTCGGCCTCGCGGAACAGCTGCAGGTCGAGCGACCGGTCCGGGATGTCGAGCCGGTAGCCCAGCCTCGACCACTCCAGCGAGACGCCCGGCAGGTCCTTGAGAGCCCGTCTGAGCTGCGACACGTGCACCTGCACGGCCTTGCGCGCGCTGGCCGGCGGGTCGCCGTCCCACAAGATCGACCTGAGGTGGTCGACGCTGACGGTCTGGCCGGCGTGCAGCAGCAGGAGCACCAGGACCTGGCGTGGCTGACCTGCGGAGATGCGCACATCCCGCGGCCCGTGCGTGACGAGCAGCGGCCCAAGCACCCCGAACCGAACGCCGTCCACGCAGGCAACGATATCCCGTCTATAACGGTGTTGCGGCCGCTACGCTCGGTGAGGTGACCATGCACCGGCTGCACATCAACGGTGAGATCCGCGAGGTCGAGGCCGACCCGGAGACCCCGCTGCTCTGGGTGCTGCGCGACCGCCTCGGCCTGACCGGCACGAAGTACGGCTGCGGCGTCGGTTTCTGCGGGGCGTGCACGTCCATAGTGGACGGCCAGGCGTTCCGGCCGTGCCAGCACACGGTGGAGAGCATGGCCGAGCAGGACGTGCTGACCATCGAGGGCGTCGAGGACCACCCGGTGCAACGGGCGTGGCTGGACGAGGACGTCACGCAGTGCGGCTACTGCCAGCCGGGCCAGATCATGGCGACGATCGCGTTGCTCGCCAAGCACCCAGACCCGACCGACGAGGACATCGACGAGGCGTTGCGGGGCAACATCTGCCGCTGCGGCACCTATCCCAGGATCCGCGAGGCCATCAGGAACGCCGTGGCGCGGATGAAGACCGAGGCGTGAACACCCCCATGGGAAATCCATTTGTGCGCATCGACGCGGAATCCGGCCGGATCACGGTCACCGTGCCGGTTCCGGACACGGGACAAGGTGTGCGCACCGCCGTCGCCATGATGGTCGCGGAGGAGTTGAAGGTCCCGGTCGAGAGCCTCGCGATCGAACAGGCGGAGGGCGATCCGGACACCTACGGCCCGCAGATCACCGCCAACTCCAACACGATGCAGCGCGTCCACGAGCCGATCCGCACGGCCGCGGCCACCGTCCGCCACCTGCTCGTCAAGGCAGCCGCGCGACGCTGGCAGGTCGCGGAGGCCGAATGCCGTGCTGCCGACGGTTTCGTGCGGCACGGCGACTCGCGGTTCAGCTACCAGGAGCTGGTCGAGGAGGCCGCGGCCCTCACGCCGGATGAAGTCGAGCTGACACCGCGAGCCGAATGGCAGGTCCTCGGAAACCCGGCGGTCAAACGGGTGGATCAGGACGCGATCGTCACGGGCAGGCTCGCCTACGCCATCGACCAGCCGTCGGACCTCGTGGCGGTGATCGCCAGGCCACCGTGGATCGGCGCCACCCCAACGGGTTTCGACGCCACCGACGTCCACAACGCCGAGGTCGTCCAGTTGGGCACCGGATTCGCGTTGCTGGCCGAGGACACCTACACCGCGATCAAGGCGCGCGACAATCTCAGAACGTCCTGGCAGGGCGGTTTCCCGGACGCGGACAGCGACCAGTGGCTCGCGGAGCTCGAAGCCGCTTTGCCGGAAGGAAATACGCCGCCGGGCGAGTTCATCGAAAAGATCTTCGTCACACCGATGCTCGCCCACGTGCCGATGGAACCGCCGACGGCAACGGCAAAGGTCGACGGCGACGCGGTGACGCTGTGGGCGCCGGTACAAGCCCCTGACCGGGTGCGCAAACTTCTGGAAGAAGACTTCGCGACGGTGAGGGTGATCCCGACCCGAGCAGGTGGCGCGTTCGGGCGGAAGTTCGAGACCGACTTCGTCTTGGAAGCAGTCCAACTCGCACAGCACACCGGCAAGACGGTGAAAGTGTTGTGGACGAGAGACGACGACATCCAGCACGACTCGTACCGTCCATTGTCGGTCCATCGCGTACGAGCAACGGTCAACGACGAAGGTCTACCCGTTTGGCGGGATCACGCCGTTTCCACCTGGCCTCTCGCGTCCATGCTGGATGTCACGAGCAACCCGCAGATGATGAAGATGATGTCGGCCGGCAAGTATCCGTACGACGTGGAGGGAGAGACCCACTTCACCATCCTCCGGCCACCGATCAGAACCGGCTTCTGGCGCAGCGTCTACGCAGGTCAGTTGGTTTATGCCGACGAGATGTTCCTCAGTGGCCTGGACATGGCGCACAACCAGGTGGAACGCCGGTTGAAGCTGCTGACCGACCAGCGCGTCGGAAAGGTTCTGGAAGCCGCGGCGGAAGCGCACGTCGGAGAGCCACAAGCCGTTGCCTGCCATCGCGACTACGGATCGGTCATCGCGGTGATCGCTGAAAGGAAGCGTGACGGCCGTACGAAAATCACCGCGGCGGTCGACGTCGGCATCGCACTGCACCCGTCGGGTGTCCGCCAACAGGTCGAAGGCGCGATCATGGACGCCATCTCGGTGGCACAAGGTGCACGAATCACCGTCAAGCAGGGAAAAGTCGTGCAAAAATCGTTCGGGGACTACCCGTGGGCGCGCATCGGCGACACACCCGAGATCAACGTCGTCGTGGTGGCGTCGGACGCACCTGTGGGCGGATTGGGTGAGCTGGCGTACCCGGCTGCCGCAGCGGCACTCGGATTTCTTTCACGCTGAAAACAGAACAGGGATTTGCGGTAGCGTCCGGATTAGTGGGTCACCTCATTGGAGTAACGGCGGTGCCGCGATCATCCCAAGTCGGGCATCATCACCTGGCTCGACCAAGTCGTAGAACGAGGGGTCTCGTGTGACCATCTTCCGTGCCGGCCGGACCGGAGCGTGGTGGATGTACCTGGTGGCAGGTCACCTGCTGCTGGGTGTCTACTACCTGATTCCGGTCAGCCCTGCGGGGACAACGGGACAAACGGTGCGTGTGGTGCTCTACTGCACGATCAGCGCCTCGGCCGCGATCGCGACATTCTGGGGTGTCAAGCACAACCGGCCCCAATGGCGGCGGCCGTGGGTGTTCCTCGCACTCAGCCAGGTCGTTTACGCGATGGCCGACCTCACGTTCTACACATCGCACTACGTCTTCAAGTACGACGTTTACCCCTCGTACGCGGACATCTTCTACCTCGGGCATTACCCGTTGATGGTCGCCGGTGTGATCCTGCTGATCCGCCGCCGCGCTCCTGGCCTCGACATGCCGAGCCTGCTCGACGCCGCGGTGCTCGCGGTCGTCGCGGGCATGGCTTCCTGGCTGTACGTGATCGGCCCGCAGGCGCGGCTCACGTCACCGGTACTGGTGAAGTTCGCGTCGCTCGGCTACCCGATGATGGATCTCGCGCTCTTCGTGGTGGCACTGCGTTTAATCTTCGGCGCCGGTCCGCGGCCCCGTGCGTTCGTCCTGCTGACGGCGAACCTGCTGGGAATCCTCACCGCGGACACGATCTACGTGCTGCAGCGGCTCGACGGCAGCTACCACGCCGGCAACTTCCTCGACGCGATCTGGTTGTCCGCCAACCTGTGCATCGGCGCGGCGGCACTGCACCCGACGATGGCGCGCCTCGTGGAACGCGCGCACGTCCAGGACGTCGGCCTGTCCCGCGGCCGGATCATCGCGCTGTCGTCGGCCGCTCTCGCCGCGCCGGTGCTGATGCTGATCCACGACGTCCGCCAGTCGTCGCAGGACGTCCTGGTGATCGCGGCGGGCAGCGCGCTGCTGTCGCTGCTGATCATCGCGCGGCTCGCGGGCCTCGTGGCGGACCAGCGCAAGCTCGCGATCACCGACAGCCTGACCGGGTTGCACACCCGCAGGTTCTTCGAAGCCCAGCTGCCGTTGGAGATCGCTCGCGCGCGCCGCAACGACGGTTCCGTCGCGGTGTTCATCATCGACGTGGACCGCTTCAAGTCGATCAACGACAACTACGGCCACCCGGCGGGCGACGACGTGCTGATGGAGGTCGCGGGACGGCTGCGCGCGGCTTCCCGGTCGGGTGAGGTGCTGGCGCGGTACGGCGGCGAGGAGTTCGCGCTGCTGGTGCCGGACGCCGGTCCCGGCCGGTTGTCCGTGATCGCGAACAGGCTGCGTGAACGCGTTGCGGAGAAGCCGATTCCGGTCAACGCGGGCAACGACGACATCCCGTTGTCCGTCACGGTGTCCGTCGGCTCGGCGAGCTTCCCGACGCACGGCGACGGCCCCGACGAGGTCGTGGTGATCGCCGACCGCGCGCTGTACGCGGCGAAGGCGGCCGGGCGCAACCGGATCGCGGTCGGCCCCGAGCCGTTGCCCGCGGTTGATCCGGACACCGACGGCGCTATGGCGGAGTTCCTGTGCCAGGTCGCCGACCGG
>JAVXWK010000596.1:0-3089 GCA_032230575.1 Pseudonocardiales bacterium
TTCAAGGGCGGAGCTTCATTCCTTGTTGGTGACGCCGGCGCTCTCGAACGTCGCCATCTCCGCGAGCACCTTCACCGCCGAGATCAGCAACGGCAGCGCCGCCACCGCGCCGGAGCCCTCGCCGAGCCGCATCTCGAACTCGAGCAGCGGCTTCAGGTTGAGGTGTCCCAGCGCGATCGCGTGTGCGGGTTCGGCGGACTGGTGCCCGGCCACCCACCACTCGCGCGCGCCCGGCGCCAGTTCCTCGGCGACGACGGCGGCCGCACCGACGACGACGCCGTCGAGCACCACGGGAGTCCGTCGCACAGCGGCCTGCGCCAGGAACCCGGCCATCGCGGCCAGATCGGCGCCACCGGCCGTCGCGAGCAACGCGATCGGGTCGCTGATCACCAGGCGGGCCCGGCGCAGCGCGTCCCGGATCGCCGCCGTCTTGCGCATCCACGCCTGGTCGTCGATGCCCGTTCCGCGACCGACCACCGCGACGGGCTCGGACCCGGTCAGCGACGCGATCAGCACGGCGGCCGGAGTCGTGTTGCCGATGCCCATGTCACCGGCGACGAGCACGTCGGCGCCCGCGTCGACCTCCTCGTCCGCGATGGCGCGTCCGGCCGCGATCGCCAGCTCGCACTGCTCACGGGTGAGCGCGTCCTCGCGGTCGATCGACCCGGACGAGCGCCGCACCTTGTGCTGGCTGACCGCCGCCGGGGTGTCCGAGTCGACGGCCATGTCGACCACGCGCACCGTGGCGCCGGCGACCTGCGCGAGCACGTTCACCGCGGCGCCGCCGGTGAGGAAGTTCGCGACCATCTGGCCGGTGACCTCGCTCGGGAACGCCGACACGCCCTGCGCCGTCACGCCGTGGTCGCCCGCGAAGACGACGACACGCGGCCGCACGAACGGCTTCGGCGGCACGACGCCCTGGCACGCCGCGATCCAGTTGCCCAGCTCCTCCAGGCGCCCGAGCGAGCCGACCGGCTTGGTCAGCACCGCGTGCCGGGCCTCGGCCTCGCGCAGAACGGTCTCGTCCGGCGGTTCGACCGGCGGGAACTCGGTGCTCACCTGGGCACTCCTATCGCAGTTTCAGGGGGATGCTGGCGACGAGCAGCAGCACCTCGTCGCACACCTCGGCGACGCGCGCGTTGAGCGCACCGAGGTGATCGCGGAAGAGTCTGCCTGAGCGCGTCGACGGGATGACGCCGAGGCCGACCTCCGCCGTCACGAGCACCAGTCGCGTGCGGCACATGGCCACCGAGCTGACGAGCTCGTCGACGTGGCGTTCAACTGCGTCCGTGCCGTTTCCTTCCCACGCATCGGCGTCGTCCAGCACTCCGACCAGCCACGTCGAGAGGTCGTCGACCAGGATCGGCGGGTCCTCGTACTGCGTGGCGGTGAGCAACGCGGGCAGGTCCGGCGGCGCGGACGCCTCGACCGTGTGCCAAGTGGACGGACGCCGGGCGACGTGCAGCGCGATGCGCGCGTCCCAGTCCGGGTCGTCGGGGTAGCGCCGGGCGGTTGCGACGTAAGTCACGGCGGCGTCGGTGAGCAGGCCTTCCGCGTGCGCTGACTTGCCGGAACGCGCTCCGCCGAGCACAAGAGTGCGAGATGACAACAGTTAGCCTTCGTCCATGGAGTTCCGCTGGCGCTACCAGGATGCCCAAGGCCGCGACGTCGCGGGGCCGGACGTGATGTTCGCCGACCAGACGGAGGCGGAGGAGTGGTTCAGCGCCGAGTGGCGTGACCTGCTCGACGCCGGGGTCGAACAGGTCACGCTGCTGCGCTCGGAATCCGAGGTGTACGGCCCGATGAGCCTCCACCCGACGAGCTGACTCAGCCCTGGGCGGTGAGCCTCGGGTCGTCGGTGATGACGCCCTCGAGGACGTTGTCGATCTGCTTGAGCACGTCGTCGTCGAGCACGATGTCGATGGCCTTGACGTTCTCGAAGACCTGCTCCGGACGCGACGCGCCGATGATCGCGGACGCGACGTTCGGGTTCCGCAGCACCCACGCGACGGCCAGCTGCGCCATCGTGACGCCTGCTTCCTCGGCGATCGGCTTGAGCTGCTGCACGGCCGTCAGCACGTCGTCACGCATCCAGCGCGAGATCATCTGCGAACCGCGCGCGTCGGCGAGGCGCGAGCCCTCCGGCACGTCGGCGCCCGGCAGGTACTTGCCGGTCAGGATGCCCTGCGCGACGGGGGAGAAGACGATCTGGCTGAGGCCCTCGCGCTCGCACGCGGGGATGACCTGCGGCTCGATGACGCGCCACAGCATCGAGTACTGCGGCTGGTGCGACACGAACGGCACCTGCAGCTCACGGGCCAGCGCGGCACCGCGGGTGATCTGCTCGGCGGTCCACTCGGAGACACCGACGTAGAGGACCTTGCCCTGGCGGACGAGGTCGGCGAACGCCAGCATCGTCTCTTCCAGCGGCACGCTGTAGTCGAACCGGTGAGCCTGGTACAGGTCGACGTAGTCGGTCTGCAGGCGCTTCAGCGACGCGTTGGCCGACTCCATGATGTGCTTGCGGCCGAGGCCGCGGTCGTTGGCGCCACCGGGACCGGTCGGCCAGTAGACCTTGGTCAGGATCTCCAGCGACTCGCGCCGCTCACCCTTGAGCGCCCGGCCGAGCACCGACTCCGCGGCCGTGTTCGCGTAGACGTCGGCGGTGTCGAAGGTCGTGATCCCAGACTCGAGGGCCGCCTTCACGCAGGCGTGGGCCTGCTCTTCCTCGACCTGGGAACCGTGCGTGAGCCAGTTGCCGTACGAGATCTCACTGATGGACAGGCCGCTGCGGCCGAGTCGACGGAACTTCATACATCGGAGCTTAAACCGAAATCGTTCGTCCTGCTAATGAACTTCGGGTGCGCGCCAGACCAGCGAATACCGCCAGAACACGTGCCTGCGGACGCGCGCGCCAGGGGTGATCTCCGCGGCCATCGAGCGGATCTCCGGCAACGTCGGCGCGGTCATCACCACCGGCATCTCGGTGTCGTGCGGCTTGCCTCCGGTGCCGTTGACGGCCTTGGCGAGACCGACGACGGCGTTCGCGGGCAACGTCACGAGCTCCATGACTTTGTCGGCGCGCGTGG
>JAVXWK010000599.1:0-3414 GCA_032230575.1 Pseudonocardiales bacterium
CTTCCTGCTGGGCGAGGCGGGTCTGCTCGACGGCCGGTCCTGCACGACCCACTGGCGGCACACCGCCGAGCTGCAGGAGCGCTACCCGTCGGCCACCGTCGACCCCGACGTGCTCTTCGTCGAGGACGACCGGGTCATCACGAGCGCCGGCACGGCCGCCGGCATCGACGCCTGCCTGCATCTGGTCAGAAGAGAGCTCGGCACCAAGATCGCCAACATCATCGCGCGCAGGATGGTCGTCGCGCCGCAGCGGGACGGCGGTCAGCGGCAGTTCGTGGAGCTCCCGATCCCCGAGTGCAGCTCGGACAGCCTCGAACCGGTGCTGGAAAGCGTGCTCGACGCGATCGCGGACAACCACACGGTCGCGTCCATGGCGAAGCTCGCGGTCATGTCCGAGCGGACGTTCGCGCGCCGGTTCGCCGCGGAGACCGGCACCACCCCGAACAAGTGGCTTTCACTCCAAAGAGTGCTTCACGCGCGCAGGCTGCTCGAGGAGACCGACCTGGACGTCGACGCGGTCGCCGTCAGGTCAGGCTTCGGGACAGCCGCTCTCCTCCGGCACCACTTCCATCGGGTCGTCGGCGTCGCACCGAGCGATTACCGACGCACATTCTCCTGTCGTTAGGCGCGTGAAGACCTTTTCCGAGATCTCCCGCAGCGCCTCGACCTCGGCGTCGGAGAGCTGGTCGAACACGAGCGTGCGCACGATCTCGGCGTGAGAGGGCGCCGCCTCCTCGATCGCGGACCGGCCCAGGTCGGTCACCACGACGAACGACCCGCGCCCGTCGCTGCCGCAGTTCTCCCTGCGCACCAGGCCGCGCTTCTCCATGCGAGCCACGTGATGTGAGATGCGGCTCTTCTCCCAGTGCAACAGCCGGGCGAGCTCCAGCACCCGCACCCGTCCGTCGACGGTGTCGGTGAGCTGCACCAACACGGCGAAGTCGGCCATCGAGATCTCCGAGTCGACCGACATCTGCCTGCTCAGGTGCGCATTCAGTTCTCCCTGCATGCGGACGTACGCACGCCACGCCCGCTGCTGCTCGGGCTCAAGCCATCGTGTCACTCGCTCAGCATACGGGAATAGTTGACACATCATCCACGTTCCGGCAGGGTAGATGACACCTCAACCAAATCGCGCAACCGAAGGACTGACGAACATGACCACCGCCACCAACCTCTCCGAACTGACCGGCGACTACGTCATCGACGGCTCGCACTCCCGCATCGGCTTCGTCGCTCGCCACGCGATGGTCACCAAGGTTCGCGGTGCGTTCAACGAGTTCGACGGCAAGATCTCGATCGACGGTGACAAGCCGGAGAACACCACCGCGCAGGTGACCCTGAAGGTCGCGAGCATCGACACCCGCAACGCGCAGCGCGACGGTCACCTGACCACCAACGACTTCCTGGACGTCGAGAACCACCCGGAGATCACCTTCGTCTCGACCTCCGCCAAGCAGATCGACGAGGACAACTTCGAGATCACCGGTGACCTGACCATCAAGGGCATCACCAAGAGCATCTCCATCCCGTTCGCCTTCGAGGGCGTCGCCGTCGACCCGTACGGCCAGACCCGCGTGGGCTTCGAGGGCTCGCACACCATCAACCGCAAGGACTACGGCGTCACCTGGAACGCCGCCCTCGAGACCGGTGGCGTGCTGGTGAGCGAGAAGGTCGTCCTCGAGTTCGAGATCTCCGCGGTCAAGCAGGCCTGACGACGGCCACCGGGCACGGGGCGTGGTAGATCAGGGCCTGCGAGGTAGACCCGAGCAGCATCCCGGCGAATCCGCCACGCCCCCGCGACCCCACCACGAGGAGTCCGGCTCGCTCCCCCAGCTCCAGCAGCAACGGGATCGGCCGCTCCCCGACCACGAGTTGTTCCACCGCGACGTCCGGGTACTTCTCCAGCCACCCGGACATTCGCGTGTTCAGCAGCGACGACTGCTCGTCGACGTGCGCCATCGCGGCCACCAGAGGCACGTCCATCGCCGCCGCTTCCTCGAACGCGAAGCCGATGGCCGCGTCCGACTCGGGCGAGAGGTCAACGCCCACCACCACAGGCCCTTCGTGCCCGTTACCCCTCACCACCACCACGGGGCACTCACCGTGCTGTGAGAGCGCCACGGCCGTCGAGCCCAACAACGCTCCGGTGAACCCGCCCAGCCCGTGCGACCCCACCACCACTTCCCGCGCGCGTGACGATTCCGCGAGCAACACGGGCGTGGGGTGTTCCATTCGGAGGTCGTGCTCCACGGGCACATCAGGTGCCTCTGACCGTGCGACGGCAACGGCCTGAGAGAGCCACATCCGCCCTTGGTCGTACATGGCCGACCGCAGCTCACGCGCCGATGAGATGACTTCGGGGTAACCGCGCGTCGGCAACGTGTACGCGTGCACCAGCCGCAACGGCGCGTCGTGCCGCGCACACTCGCGAGCAGCCCACGCCACCGCCGCCAGCGCGGACGAGGATCCGTCGACTCCGACGACAACGGGAAGACCGCTCATGATCTCAAGCTATGCCCAAATGATGTAGCGAGCCGCGTGCCGATGGTCCCCTCATCGCAGGGACTTTGGGCTACCGTGACGTGAATGGTGACGCGTGTCTTCCTCGTCGACGACCACGAGATCGTCCGCCGCGGCATCGCGGACCTGCTCGGCGAGGAGTCCGATCTCGAAGTGGTCGGTGACGCCGCATCGGTCGCGGAGGCGCTGGCCAAGGTGCCGGGCGCGCAGGCCGATGTGGCGGTGCTCGACATCAGGCTCCCCGACGGCAACGGCATCGAGCTGTGCCGCGAGCTGCGCAGCCACATCCCGGGCCTGCAGTGCCTGATGCTGACGAGCTTCGCGGACGACGAGGCCCTGTTCGACGCGATCATGGCGGGCGCCTCCGGGTTCGTGCTCAAGCAGATCCTGGGCGCCGACCTGGTCAACGCCGTCCGCACGGTCGCCGCGGGCCAGTCGTTGCTGGACGCTCGCACGACCTCAGCTCTGCTGAACCGCATCCGCCGCGAACGCGAGGAGGGCGACCCGTTGCGCATGCTCAGCGAGCAGGAGCGCACGGTGCTCGACCTGATCGGCGAGGGCCTGACGAACCGGCAGATCGCGGAGCGGATGTTCCTCGCGGAGAAGACCGTGAAGAACTACGTCTCGCACCTGCTCGCGAAGCTCGGCATGCAGCGCCGCACGCAGGCCGCGGTGTTCGCGTCGCAGTTCCGCAAGGACGGCGACAAGCCCCGCTAGTCAGTTCGAGTGAACCCAGTCGAGCCGGTTCACGTTCGGCCGCTCTGGCGTCTTCGAACACGCGCTGGCCAACGGAGTGGGAAGCCCGGGTGCGCGACAACTCCGTCCTCGTCGCAGCCGACATCTACGAGACCCGGGCGGGCAGGGCGGGCACCTGGCTGCGCACGTGACCGG
>JAVXWK010000739.1:0-3761 GCA_032230575.1 Pseudonocardiales bacterium
TCCGTCAGCCCCGACCCCTGGAGCTGCCGCCCCGAGATGTTGACCGAAACGGCGAGCGAGAGCCGCGGGTGCGCCGCCCGCCAGACCTGGAGCTGCCGGCACGCCTCACCCAGCACCCATGACCCGAGCTGCACGATGAGGCCGGTCTCCTCGGCAAGGGGGATGAAGTGCTGCGGCAGGAGGCGTCCGAACTGCGGGTGCTCCCACCGGACCAGCGCCTCCACGCCGTGGATGCTGCCGCTCTTCAAGTTGACGATGGGTTGGTAGAACAGCGTCAGCTGGTGCCCGGCGATCGCGGTCCGAAGCGCGGCCTCGAGGTCGAGCCGCTCGCGAATGTCGGCGTACATCCGGGATTCGTACATTGCCGCGCCGCCCTTGCCGCGCCGCTTGGCGGCGTACATCGCCATATCCGCGTTCCGCAGCAGATCGTCCGCCCTGTCGTCGGTGGACGCGGAAGCCACACCGATACTCGCCGTGATCCGCACCTGGTTGCCGCTGAGCGAGAACGGGTGCGACATCGCCGCGGCCAGCCGGTCGGGCAGCCCTTCGCCCCCGTCGGCCCCTTCGATCAAGATCGCGAACTCATCCCCGCCCAGGCGTGCCACCGTGTCGGCGCTCCGGGCGCAGGCCAGGAACCGCTCGGCTGCAGCCATGAGCAGGCGATCGCCTTCGGCGTGGCCCAGGCTGTCGTTCACCGTCTTGAAGTCGTCGAGGTCGAGGAAGAGGACGGTCACCGGGCTGCCGCGCCGTTGCGCCAGTGCCAGCGCGTGGCTTACCCGGTCGCGGAACAGTGCGCGGTTGGCGAGCCCGGTGAGCGGATCGTGGAACGCCTGGTGGGTCAGTTGCTCCTCCAGCCGCCGCCGCTCGCTCACGTCGCGGGTGTTGAGCACGACCCCCTTCACGGTCGCGTCGTGCAGCAAGTTGGTCGCGAGGATCTCGGCGTGCAGCCAGGAGCCGTCCGGTTGGCTGAAGCGCCACTCCACGGGCCCGGTGACGCCCGGCGACTGCGCCGCGTTGCGGAAGAAGGTGGCCGCTCGCTCGCGATCATCGGGGTGAAGCAGCTCGGACACGGTCCGGCGTAGCATCCCCGACGGGTCATAGCCGAACACCCGCGTGGCCGAGGGACTCACGAACCGGACCGTGCCGTCCGCCCGGGTAACGATGATGACGTCCGAGGAGTGCTGTACCAGCGACCGGAAGCGGGCCTCGTTCTGGCGCACCGCACGCTCGGCGAGCAGCCTCACATTCTCCCGGACGGCGAGGAGTTGGCGCAGCACCACAAGGCCCGTCACCAGCAGAGCCCCAACGGCGAGCCCGCTGATCGGATCGGTCCATGGGCGGAGCGCCACGACGAGGAGCAGGACGTACGTCGTCCCGACCGCGAGGTAGGGGAGCGGGCTGATCGCCTGGAACCGGGTGACGGGTACCGCCGAGGTCTCCCGCCGAGGGACGGGCCGGCGCCAGTAGAGCTCGGCGCTGCCGATCAGCATCACATAGCAGATCAGGAAGACGGCGTCGGCCCAGCTCGCGCTCCGGCTGCCCACCTCGAGCTGCACCAGGTTGAACGTGAGGTCCGCGACCACGCCCATCGACACGCCAGTCACCAGCAGGCCAAACGCCAACCGGTTGCCATCAATCGGCCGGCGGAGCAGCACCGTGGTGACCCCGAGCAGCACCAGCATGCTCGCCAGCGGATAGGCGAACGCCAGCAGGTTGACGACGAGGCTGCTCTCCTGCGAGGCCGCCGTCGGGCGGACCGAGAAGTACCAGATCGCGACCGCGCCGCCCACGAGGACCATCGCGGCGTCGAGCAGGAACTTCCACCGCTCCAGCCGGGTGCGGCGCGCCAGCGGGAACGCGAGCAGCGCGGTGAGCGTGAGCAGCGAGTCGGTCAGGTAGAACGGGTCGGCCCAGGACACCGGAGGGCTTTCGTTCAGTGTCAGGACGTACCCGGTGGAGATGGCGTTGCCGATGAACACGGTCGCCCCGCCCAGCGCGAGCAGGCGGAGGGCGCGGCGCACGGCCGGATCGAGAATTTCCTGCCTCGAGGCGAGGGCGAACAGCGTCAGCACGGTCAGGTTGATCGGCATGAACGCCACGTTGCCGACGAGGTCGCGTACCGTAGCGCTGCCCCAGCCGCTCTGCTCCCACACCAGGTAGAGCACGGCGTAGAGCGCGGTGACGAAGGCGACTGTGCCGACAGGGAGGCGGGTGACCTTCGATGGTCCGCTCACGCGGTGCCCTCCACGAGCTTGACCAGCGGGTCGGGGCGGCCCGGGGCCGAGCCGGGCGTGGCGGCGAGCAGGTCACCCATGCGGGCGCTCCCGGGGGGATTGTGACTGATGGTTTGGGGGGATGCGTAAGTAAACGCAGGGCATCGTTCGGCGGTAGGGCGGTACGGTGGTGAAAAGTTGCCGAGGTAAAGAGATGCCGGCCGATAGTACTCCAGCGGAGCAGCGTGCGTTCGCAGGTCCAGCCCGGGGACGGCCCATTGTCGGGTCTAGCCGCCCTGTGTACCGGGCTGCACCTTGACTGAGGCACATGCCAGCCGGTCCAATCTCGTCGGAGGCCTCCATGCGACACTTCGTCATGCTCACTGCTCTCGCGCTCACCGCCGCCTGCCAGCCCGCTTCCAAGGCCGGCACTACAAACGCCGGGGTCGAATCCGGGGCCGCCTCGACCGGCTTCTCCAGCCAGGACGAGGCTGCCATCCGTGACCTTGACGCGCAATGGGCCCGCGCGGCCACCGCCGGCGACGGCGCCGCACTCACGGCATTGTACACGTCAGACGCCATCCTGCTCCCTCCCAACGAGCCGGTCGTCAAAGGCGACGCGGTGAAGAAGTACAACGATGATATGACCTCCGGCTTCTCGGGCCCGACCGAGCTCACCACATCGTCAGTAGAGGGCGACGGAGACATGGCCACCGCCGTGGGCATCTATCGCGCGACCCTGACCCCCAAGAAGGCGGGCGCCAAGGCCCTCCCCACCGAAGAAGGGAAGTACCTCGAGGTGTTGAGGCGGCAGCCCGATGGGTCGTGGAAAATCGCGTACGACATGTGGAGCCCGAACGCCGCCCCGGGAAAGCAGTAGCCACAGGGCGATCGGGCGGCGGCGGTGACGAATAGTGGTATCGCGACTGAAGAGGGGCTACGGAGTAGTTGGGTGGGGTGAGGAGGCCGGCTGTTCCCCGGCCTCCTGTGGGCGGTCCGTCTTACGGGTGCGGGACCCGCGCCGTCGCGGCTTCTCGGCTCCGCCGCGGAACTCGAAGTGGGTGGGGTCGAAGGTGCGGGTGTGCCGCCCTTCCCGCCGGCGGGAATGCGCCCGCTCGATCAGCTTCTGCGCCAGCTCGGTGGCCGGAATCCAGACGCCGGGAGTTAGCCCGGGATATTCCTCGGAGCACTCCACTCTCAGCCGCGCCTCTCGTACGCCGCCAGGAAAATTCTTTTCCGACACTACGTCCTCCGTCTATTCGTGACGGAGCAAGTCTCGGCTGAACCGACGAAAACTTGAGTGACCGCCCACCCGCCCGCTAGCTTCCCTCAGCGCTTCGCCAGGTGCCGCTGCAGCTCCGCGCCCTGGCTCTTGTACACCGAATCCATCACCTCGCGCACCGGCAGCGATTCCACCGCGTGCAGCTGGATCTGTGCGTCAGCCGGGCGCTTGCGGTCGATGTAGATCCGGGCCAGCTCCAGGTGGTGATAGATTCGTCCCGGATCGAGCTCCACCGCCTTTTGCATGTTGGCGATGGCGTTCTTCCA
>JAVXWK010000638.1:0-6957 GCA_032230575.1 Pseudonocardiales bacterium
GGCGGGAACTCCAGGGCGCTCGCGATGTACGGGCCGCCGGGGAACGCGCCCTGCCGGAAGTCCGGCAGGCTCCAGCGGAACCGGCCCAGCGACGCCGTGACGATCCCGCGGCCGTCGGGCTGGAAGGCGATGTCGGTCGAGGCGCCCAAACCGCTGTAGGAGAGCTCCTTCAGACGTTCGTGACGGCCGTGGTCCCAGACCGTGATGGTGTGGTTGCGCGTGACCGAAGCGACTGAAGAGCCGTCCGGACTGAACTGCGCGGCCTCCACCCGGTCAGGGTGACCGTCCAAAGTGGCCACCGCTGTGCCGTCTCGCCGCCACAACCGCACAGTGCCGTCGTCCCCGGCGGAAACGACCTCGTTCTCGCGCACGTCGATGTCGTTGATGCCACCGTCGTGCCCGGTGAACGGCGGCACGGCGTTCTCGCGCACCGCCACCACCCGGCCGAACCCGGCTGACACCAGCAGGTTGCCGTCGCGGCCCAGCGCGAGCGCCCTGGACTCGGTGCGGCCGCGGTCGCGGTAGGTGGTGATCGGGCGGCCCGTGCGGATGTCCCAGATCGTGATCAGGCCGTCCTCGTCCGACACCGCCATGCGGTCACCGACCGGTGCGGACGCCTCCCACGCGTACGGTCCCTGCTTCGGCAGCTCGGACTTCAGGTTGCCGCCGAGGTCCCAGAACTTCACCCCGTGGCGCAGGGTGGCCGTGACGACGGTGGCCGGACCGTCGAAGTAGACGTTGTTGACCTCGAGCGACGGGATCTCGCCGACGCGAGCACCTGACGCGATGTCCCAGACCAGCGGATCGTCCTTGCCGTTCGCGGTGGCGAGCAGGGAGCCGTCCTCGTTGAACGCCAACGAGTTCACCTCGTGCGCATGACCGCGGAAGGTTCGGCGGGTCCTGGCCGCGACATCCCACACCTCGACATCGCCGTTCGCCACCCCGACCGCGACCATCGTCCCGGCGGGGTGGAACGCGAGCCCGGTGGTGAGCACGTCGAACCGTTGCGAGAAAACAGGTTTGCCGGTCGTGCGATCCCAGACCACGACATCGCCGGGACTGCCGGCCAGCGTCGGCTTGGTGGCGCTGGACGCGACGAACCTGTCGTCCGCGCTGAACTCCGCCTGCCGCGCATAGCCGCCGTCGGTGAGTCCGTTGTGGTCGGACAGCACGACTTTCCGTTCGTGGGTCTTGAGATCCCACAACGTGACAAGGCCGTCCCGGTCCGCGGTCGCGATCACGTCACCCTTGTGCGACACGCTCACATCCAGCACGGGCGGGCCGTCCGCGTTGAGCTCGACCCGGCGGCGAGGCGCGGACGCGGTGCTCAGCAGCGCACCTCGCGTGTCGTCGTCGGCGTGCAACCGGAACGCCGCAATAGCCAGCAGCCCGGCCAGGTCGGGAGCGGTGTCGACGAGGTTGCGGGCGCTCAAGGCGAGCTGGTGCGCCTGGTCGGTCCGTTGCCGCAGCTGGGCTTCGGCCGTCTGCCACCACGCGACGCCGCCACCACCCGCGGCGAGCAGGAGCAGCACACCCATGATCGCGACCAGCCTGGTGAGCAGCCGGTTCCGCCGCTTCACGCTGACCTGCTCTGCCTCTTCGCTCCCAAGACTCGCTTTGAGGAATTCGTCCTCGGCCGCGTTCAGCTCGCCGGGATGTTCCTGGGCCCACGCCGACGCGGCGATCAGCTGCGCACCCCGGTAGAGCGCGCCCTCGTCGCGGTCCAGCTCGGTCCACGTGTGCGCGGCCGAGGTGAGCCTGCGGTGGACCAGCAGCGTCGAGCGGTCGTCCGAGAGCCAGCGCTGCAACCGCGGCCACGCCCGGATCAGGGCTTCGTGAGCGATCTCGACGGTGTCCTCGTCGAGCACGACCAGCCGGTCCGCGACGAGCCGGGCGAGGACCCTGTCGATGAGCTTCGGGGCGGCGATGCCGTCGAGCTCGCCGCGGTGGATCGGTCTCCGGGTGTCCTCGGTGCCGTCGCCGAACGCCGTGAGCCGCACCAGGATCCGCCGCATCGCCTGCTGCTCGGCGTCCCGCAGCTCGTCGTAGGCGCGTTCGGCGGTCTGGGCGATCGCGCCGCGGACGCCACCTCCGGCTCGGTATACAGCCAGAGTCAGCTCGCCTCGTGAACGTTGCCATGTCTCGACGAGCGCGTGTGAGAGCAACGGAAGCGCGCCCGGTTCGGCGTCCACGTCGGCCAGAACCGTGGCCAGCAGGTCGGCGGCGACGGACAGACCGCTCATCGTGGCGGGCCGCAGCACGATGTCCCGCAGATCCGCGGCCGACGGCGGCCCGACCAGCACTGTCGCCTCGTCCGCGAGCGCTTCGACCAGGCTCGGGTGCTGGGTGACGTGCGCCAGGAAGTCCGCCCTGATGCCGAGCACGACCCGCGTGCGGCGGTGCGGTCCCTGGGCCGCGTCCAGCAGCACCCGGATGAACTGTGAGCGTTCACTTTCGTTGGTGCACAAGGTGAACAGCTCTTCCAGCTGGTCCACCACGAGCAGCAGGCGCACGTCGTCCGGGCCGCTGGACAGCTGGTTCCGCACCTCGATGTCGAACGCGGCCGGATCAGCGGCGAGGTCGAGCCGTTTGCCGAGCGCGTTGCCCAGCGCTTCGAGCGGGCGCGCGGTCGGCGTGATCACGATCGTCCGCCACATCTCGCCGAGCCCACCGACCACACCGGCCCGCAGCAACGACGACTTGCCGCTGCCCGACGCCCCGAACACGCCGACCACCGGATAGCGGTCGATCCGGCGCGTCACCAGCTCGATCAGGTGGTCGCGGCCGAAGAACCACGGATGGTGCTCCGGCTGGTAGGCCATCAGGCCGCGGTACGGGCAGTCGGTGCGGATGATCTTCGGGGGTACGGGCTCGGCGAGCGGCCGGCCCTGCAGCATCGTCTCGTGCAGCCCGCGCAACTCCGGGCCTGGTTCGATGCCGAGGTCGCCGACGAGCCGTGCACGCGTCCGTCGAAACACTTCGAGCGCTTCGGCCTGCCTGTTGGCGCCGTACAACGCCGTCATCAGCTTGGCGTGCAACGGTTCGCGGTAAGGGTTCTGACCAGCCAACTCCTGCAGCTCGCCGACGACCTCGGCGTGCCGGCCCAGCGCCAGCTCAGCCGTGAAGCGCACCTCCGCAGCCCTCAGCCGCGCCTCGTCGAGCCGCGCCGCGAACTGGTCGGGCAGGTCCGGAAAAGCCGCGCCACGCCACTTGCCCAGCGCCTCGGTCAGCAGGTCCACGGCCTTCGCGGGATTGCCGTCCGCGAGCGCCTGTTCGCCATCGTTCAGAAGCTGATCGAACCGGTCCGCGTCCAGCTCGCCCGGTTCCACGGTGATCTCGTACCCGGCGGGCCTGCGGTCGATCCGGCCGCCGAGCGCCCGCCGCAGTTGGTAGACGTACAGCCGGATGTTCTCCTGCGCCGAGGCCGGCGGCACCTCCCACAGCGCCTCGATCAACCGCTGCGGGGACACGGGCGTGTTCGCGTGCCGGAGCAACATCGCCAGCAGGATCCGCTGCTTGGCCGACCGCAGCGGGACCTCTCCGTCGTCGTTGTGCACGACCAGCGGACCGAGCACCCGGAACTCCACGCACACCCCCACGAGTACGGCGAACGTTAACAACGACCAGGCGTTATACGCAGCCGATACGGAGAAATACGGCCCTGCTCCCAGCGTTCCGGCATGTGCGGACCATCCACGTCGCGCTGTCACTGCACAGCGCCCTGCTCGCGAACAAGATCACTTCACGCCTCGCCGCCCTGCCGTGGGCTGCCCCAGGCACTCCCACCGATGTGACCGTCACCGACGCAGGCAACGCGCGCGGACCGCGAACCGTCGCGGTCCTCCCGTCCATCAGCGCCGTGGAAGGCCTGGTGCAGGCCGGCGTCACCGGGCTCGTGCTCGCCGACGACCCGCTCGACGACATCGTGCGAGCGATCCACGACGTGCACACGTTCGGCGGCTGGGTCTCCCCGCGCCTGGTGTCGTCCCTGCTGCCGCCGCCCCCGCCCGCGACGCTGACCCTGCGCGAACGCGAAACGCTTCGACTGCTGGCCGACGGCTGGGAGAACGCCGAGATCGCCGCGGCCATGTTCATCACCGTCAGCGCGGTGAAGTTCCACGTCTCGAACCTGCTGCGCAAGTTCGGCTGCCGCGACCGCACACAACTGGTCTCGCGACTAGGGCGGCCGATGCCCATCCCTTCCTAGCGTGCGTCGCATGAGAATCCTCGTCGCCGGGCTGGTCGCCCTGGGTGTCCTATTAGGACTGGTTGCTCCCGCCCAGGCAGCCCCCGCCTGGCCCAACGTCAAGGTCGGCGCCAACGGCGCGGTCGTGCTGACGGCCCAGCACCTGCTGCGCCACCGCGGCTACAACATCGCGGCGGACGGCGACTTCGGCTCGGGCACCCAGGCCGCGGTCAAGCAGTTCCAGAGCGCCAACGGACTGTCGTCGGACGGCGAGATCGGCCCGAACACCTGGCCGAAGCTCGTCGTGACCGTGCAGCGCGGCAACAACAGCGAGGCCGTCCGCGCGGCCCAGGTCCAGCTCAACCGCTACGGCTACGGCCTGTCCGTGGACGGCGACTTCGGCGGCGGCACGCACAACGCCGCCGTCGCGTTCCAGAGCGCGCACGGCCTGACCGCGGACGGCGTCGTCGGACCGAACACCTGGCAGACCCTGGTCGGCGGCGCGCCGTCGTCAGGAGGCTCGTTCAGCCTGCCGCTCGCCCGCAGCGCCCTGCCGCGCAGCGAGTACGACGACCCGCACCACGACTACCCCGCCATCGACCTGCCGGTGAACACCGTGCCGGCGTACGCGATGGTCAGCGGCACCGCCTACCGCATCAACGAGCCCAGCGGCTGCGGCAACGGTCTGCGGATCGTCAAGAGCGGCGTCGACTACATCTACTGCCACTTCTCGGGCTGGTCCGTCGCGAACGGGCAGGCGGTGCAGGCCGGCGACCGCGTCGGCACCACGGGCAACACCGGCAACTCGACCGGCCCGCACCTGCACATCGCGATCAAGATCAGCGGCACGTCCTACTGCCCGCAGAACTTCCTGCTCGCGATCTACGACGGCCGCACCCCGCCCGCCCCGTCCTCACTGCCCAGGACCGGCTGCTTCTACTGACCTGCCGGGGATCTACGTGGCCCCGCAGGTGTGCACCGGACCTGCGGGGCACCCGGCCCGCGAGCCTGATCCGGTTTGGCCCCTTGGGTCTTCTCGCCTCGGCGCGCCACACTTGATCCTCGCGGGCCCGCTGACACATTTCGCCCGGCTCGCCTCACTCGCCCACCGGCGAGAACCTTCCGCTAGAACGGCACCCCCGGTCATGCGCTGTGTTCGTGCCGCGCACGACCGGGTGGGGTGCCGCCATCAGATCTTGGCCACCTCCGAGGAGGCGAGCAGGAACGCGCCCACGCCGAAGTTCGCGGTGTCGTTGCGGCCTACGGGCTGGTGGTCGGACGGCTGCTGGCCCATGCCCTGGACGTAGCCGAGCCTTCCGTTCGTCTGCAGGGCTGTGCGCAGCATTCCCTCCCACGCCTTGATGACTGCGGGGCGGTAGGTGGCCGCGCTGAGGTGGCCGGACCTGATGCCCCACGCGAGGCCGTAGGTGAAGAACGCCGTGCCGCTCGTTTCCGGGCCGGGGTAGTTGTTGGGGTCGCCCAAGTTCACGTTCCAGAAGCCGTCACCGCGCTGGACCCTGGTGACGGCCGCGGCCATCTTCTGGAAGTCCTGGAGGTAACCGGCGCGGTAGGGCGAGCTCTGCGGCAGGGCCTCGATCGTCTTGGCCAGTGCCGCGATGGCCCAGCCGTTGCCCCTGCTCCAATAGATGTTCTTGTTGACGAACTTGCTGTCGCGCCACCACAGCCCGTCGTTCCACAGCCTTTGACGGGTCCAGCGGTAGAGGCGGTCCGCGTAGTCCATCTTGCCGAGGCGGGCGAAGATCGGCATGGCCATGTGCAGCGCGTCGACCCACCACCAGTAGTCGACCTTGCCGGTGGCGACGGTCGCGTCGATCTCCTTGACGATGGCGGCCCTGCGCCGCGGCTCCGGGTTGTCCTCGTACAGGTCGAGGTACAGCTGACCCGCGGCCTGGTGGTCGGCGAAGTGCGGGTTGCCGCTCGAGCTCTTGAGGCCGAAGTTGTGCCGGTTCGCCCAGCTCAGCGAGTAGTCGCGGTACTTGGTGTCCCTCGTGGCCCGGTAGAGGGCCATGACGCCGCTGTGCAGGGTCGCGTCCTGCCAGTCGTTGCCGCCCAGAGTCTGCGTGCGAATCCAGTAGTCCGCGGCCGCACGCCCCGCGTCGAGGGGCCCGGCCAGGGCTTGTGCCTGTGTTTCCGTCTCCGCCAGGGCCTGGGCGGCTCCGGGGCCGATCAGTGGCAGGGCTGTTGCACCGAGCAGGAACGAACGCCGCCTCACCATCAGGTTCTCCAACCTGTGACATGGGCGGCGTCGCGTCCATTAGAACTGGCGATCACCCTGGCGGACCAGAGTTTCCGGAGATCCCGGTACATCGGTTCGGTGGTGAGCGACCACACAGATCACCTTGGAAACACTTGAGCACCCAAGCCCGTTATACCCATCGGTTGGTGCGGTTCAGGTCCCCCGGGCCTCACCCATATCGCCTTCGCGGAAGACCGTTCGGCTGGTACCGCGTCGTGCCCCTCGCCGAGAGGCGACCCCCGCACCAACCATCACAGCCCGCCTTCAGGCCGTCGCGGCCTCCCCCGACGACGGCTTGAAGGCCTCCCGCACCACCAGCTCGCTCTCAGTCCGTCGCGTCCTCCCCCGACGATGGCCTGAGAGCCTCCGCGCTTGCCCCCGGACCGCCACGTTCTCCCCCGATGGCGGCCTGGGGGCATCCCGCATTCCCTGCACAACCGCATGCCCGCAGCGGGTGAGGCACCACACAGATCCCTTGGAAACAAACAGGATCAGCGTGCCGTTGAACAAGTTG
>JAVXWK010000645.1:0-15873 GCA_032230575.1 Pseudonocardiales bacterium
GGCGGCCGTTCGCGTTGCGACCGAGCTCGCTGACGAGCAGGTGATCAGCCGACCCGAGGCGTTGCTGCGAGTCTCACCGCGGCACCTGGTCCGGACCCCGCGAATGACGGCGGACCACGTGCTGGCCAGAGGACTGGGCGCGTGTCCCGGTGTCGCGGCCGGCCGGGTTGCGTCCACAACGGACAGCGCGGTGCGGATGGCTGCCGAAGGCCCGGTCATCCTCGTGCGCCCGGAGACGTCACCGCACGACATGCGTGGTCTCGCGGCCTCCGCCGGTGTCGTCACTGAGCGAGGTGGACCCGCGAGCCACGCCGCGGTGGTGGCACGGTCGATGGGAAAGCCCGCCGTGGTGGGGGTTTCCGGCTTCACCGTCGCCGAAGGATCCTTGATCACCATCGACGGCACGACCGGCGAGATCGCGCTGGGCAGGCAAGAAGTCACGACGACCGCGGACGTCCACCTCGCGCGGCTGCTCGGCTGGGCGGACGACGTGTCAGGCGACCACACCGAACGAGCAGAGGCCGAACGCCTCAGCGCCGCCCACGCCGTCCTGGGTCGTTAAGGCCGGACTCCGTGCCCGAACCCCGTCCAGCGCAGTTCGGCCGGAAGATGGCTCATGTCGTTGTACAGCACCAACGTCGGTGCCAGGCCGGCGCGGTGTTCGATCACGGTCAACGCGGTGTTCCCGCAGTCCAGCCCCAGCCAGCGCGCCGGCGGAGCGTCGAGCGCGTGCCGGACCAGCCAGGCCACCGGATAGGCGTGGGTGACGAGAACCTCGTGGGTCTCGATCTCGGCAGGACGAGCGAACCTGCTGATCAAAGCGTCCGCGATGCGTGCGCCCGCAGCGGCCTCTTCCGCGTCGTAGCCGTCGAAGAACCCGGCCCACGCCCCAGGAAACTCGTCCGGCACGTGCGGCACGTGGTCGACGAGCTCGGCCGCCTCGCGCACGGGGACACCGGTGAGACACGAGCCCACGATGTGCGCCGACTGGGCCGCTCTGGGCAGCGGGGAGTGCCACACGGTGTCGACAGGCAGGCCGGCCAGCCGCGCGCCGAGCAGTTCCGACTGTCGTTGTCCCACCGCGGTCAGCTCGCCGAACGCGTCCGCCGCGCCGTGCCGGACCACGTACAGATGCCTCGTCGCCACCACTCCAGGATATTCAGTCGGGCAGCAGTGGCACCGAGATGCCCGGATCGTGACCGAGCAACGCGGCCCGGGTCACCGAAGCAGACCCGAAGCGGTCCTTGAGCCGATCGAGCGTGGCGTCCAGCGCGCCGGGCGTGTGGTCGTCGAACGGCAGCATCAGCTGGATCGTGTCCTCGTTGCTGAGACTGGTCAGGGACACGCCCAGCAACGTGATGCCGCGCTGAGCGATCTCCGGCAGTGCGGTGGTGAGCAACTGCCGGGCGGCGGAGAGCAGCAGCGAGGTGTCGGACGTCGGGTGGATCACCGTGTGCGAGCGGGTCGCGCGGGTGAAGTCGGCGAAACGCAGGCGCAGCACGACGGTCCGGCAGGCGCGGTGGGCGTCGCGGAGGCGGCGGGTCACGCCGTCGATCAGCGAGGCGAGGATGACGTCCAGGTCCTCCGGTGTGCGTTCGCGGCGGCCCAGCGCGCGTTGCGAGCCGATCGAGCGGCGGCGCCGGCCTGCCTGGACCGGGCGCGGGTCGCGGTTGTGCGCCAGCGCGTGCAGGTGCCGGCCCGCCGCCTTGCCGAGGATCAGGACCAGGTCGGTCTCGCCGAGTGCGGCGACCTCGCCCACCGTGCGGATGCCGAGGTTGTGCAGCTTGGCCGCCGTCACGTTGCCCACGCCCCACAGGCGTTCCACGGGCAACGGGTGCAGGAACTCGAGCTCGCCGTCGGCGGGCACGACGAGCAGTCCGTCCGGTTTGGCCACTCCACTCGCGACCTTCGCCAGGAACTTCGTGCGGGCCACGCCGACCGTGATCGGCAGGCCGACGGTCGCGAGCACCTGTGCGCGCAGGCGGCGGGCGATCAGCTCCGGTGAGCCGACGATCTTGTGCAGGCCACCGACGTCGAGGAACGCCTCGTCGATCGAGATGCCCTCGACCAGCGGAGTGGTGTCGCGGAAGACCTCGAAGACCGCTTTGCTCGCGGCCGAGTAGGCGGACATCCGGGGCGGTACGACGATCGTGTGTGGACAGAGGCGCAGCGCTCGTGCGCCGCCCATCGCCGTGCGGATGCCGAACGCCTTGGCCTCGTAGCTCGCGGCCAGCACCACGCCGCCGCCCACGATGACCGGGCGGCGGCGCAGGCTCGGGTCGTCCCGTTGCTCGACGGAGGCGTAGAACGCGTCCAGGTCGGCGTGGAGGATCGGCGTGCTCACGAACACATGTTCGCATCATTCACTCGTTCAGCACAGTGACCGATTCGTCCACCCGCGACGGCCGCGCTAGCGGTTCACGCGAGCCATGTAGTCGCGCACCTTCCGCAACGTCACCGGATCGTCCGTGCCACCGCCGTGGCCGACCCTGTCGGTGCGGACGTGCAGTGCCTTGGAGCCCAGCTGCGAGGCGACCTGCGACGCCCACCGGTCCGGAGTGGCCGGGTCGAGCGTGTTGCTCAGCAGCAACGTCGGATGCGCGCTGCGCGAGGTCACCGGTGCGGACGAGTGCGGCGCCGGTGCCGGACCGCCGAGGCAGATCGAGCTGTAGTTGCTGGCGTTGGTCGAGAAACCGAGAACCGGCGCCGCCGCACGGGTGGACTCGAGGTCCTTCCGCGCCTCCTCGACCGTGTGGACGCCCAGCGGGAAGTCCTGGCAGACCATCGGGTCCGCGTAGGGCACGCGTTTCGGATACTCCTCCTCGGGGCCGGACTCCACCGGGTTGCGGCCCTCGGACAGGTCCAGCAGACCCTTCGCCACGCCGGCGAAGTCACCGGGACCGGCCAGTTCGAAGTAGCGCGTGACCGTCACGGCGGACCAGCGCAGGCCGAACAACGTGCCGGGGACGCGGCCGGCGTTCTCCTGCGCCTTGCGGAACACCTCGGCGGGGTCGGAGCCGTGCAGCGCGCACTCCGGTGTGGCGGCACACCACTGCGCAAACCGGTCGAAGATCGCCTGCATGCCCGCGGCCTCCGAGGTGACGAACTCCCGACGGCGCTGCGCCGGGTTCATCACGCCTTCGAGTAGTGACCCGTTGACGTTCCGGCCGAACAGGCCCAGGTACCGCTCGGCCGTCAAGGTCCCGTACGAGAAGCCGTGGATGCTGATCTTCTTCAGCCCCAGTGCCTTCCGCAACGCGTCGGCGTCGCGCGCGTTCGTGTACGCGTCCAGATGGGAGTCGAGACCGGGCACGCCGGTGGTGCACGAGGGCCAGAAGGCCTTCTGGTTCACGGCCAATGCGTCAAACGCGGAACTGTCGGTCGGTGGTACGTAAGGGATCTTGAGTGCTGGAGCGGTGTCGCACGTCATCGGGCTGCTCTCGCCCACGCCGCGCGGGTCCAAAGCGATCAGGTCGTAGCGGGGGAGTGCGTCGCGCAACGTCGCGAAGCTCAGGTCACCGGTCTGGCCTGGGCCGGACGGGAAGTTCAGGATCGTCCCCTCGCTGTCCGGGACCTTGAGCCGGAAGACGCGCAACGCCACCGTGCCGCCCGAGGGGCGCGACCAGTCGACGGGCACGCTCAGCCTGCCGCACTCGGTACCGGGTATGACCGGGAGGCCTGGCCGGTCGCACGTGCCCCACTCCACCGAGGGGGACGCCACCGCCACTCCGGTGATCGAGAGCGGGAGCAGTCCCGCCAGGGCGAGGCCGGCCAGCTTGCCGACGTTCATGAGCACCTCGAAAACTTCCTTGCCGGAAAGGGACTTCTCGAGAGTGGATCAATCCGGAGTAGTCCGGCATCGGGCTGTGGGACCCCCTCGGCATCCGCCTCAGGTAGGACGACCTTCACCTCACCGGCCGAAAGAACCGGAACCGCCAGGTAGTGACACCCCCGCCGAGCGCAGGTATAACTTGTTCTCATACGGCTAGAGTGAGGAAGATCACATGGCCCACACAATGAGGTGTGACAACGGTTCCAAAGGTCCTTCACGACGCACATTCATTACTGGAACAGGTTCTATTCTCGGGGCGGTGGCCCTGGGAGGCCTGGCAGGGACGGCGAAAGCGGCGATCTCCGACGCGGCTGTCGTCCCCGCCCTCGTGATCGGCACCGGCTACGGCGGGTGCGTGACGGCCCTGCGCCTCGCCCAGGCCGGCGTCGACGTCCATATGATCGAGATGGGCATGGCCTGGGACACGCCGGGCCCGGACGGCAAGATCTTCGCCAACACCACGACGCCCGACCAGCGGTCGTTCTGGTTGCGCACAAGGACGAAACAGCCGATCAGCAACTTCCTCGGCTTCCCGATCGACAAGGACGTCCCGCGCTACACGGGAATCCTGGACGCCGAGGAGTTCAGCGGCATCACCGTCTACCAGGGCCGCGGTGTCGGTGGCGGGTCGCTCGTCAACGGCGGCATGGCCGTCACGCCCCGGCGCGAGTTCTTCGGCGAGGTGCTGCCGTCGGTCAACCCCGACGAGATGTACAACGTCTACTACCCGCGCGCCAACGCCGAACTCGGGGTCTCGCTGATCGACCCCGCCTGGTTCGACACCACCCCGGCCTACCAGTACGCCAGGGTGGGCCGCAAACACGCGCAACGGTCCGGTTTCCCGTTCGTGTACGTGCCCAACGTGTACGACTGGAACTACATGAAGCAGGAGGCGGACGGCACCGCCACCAAGTCGGCGCTGGCCGGCGAGATCCTGTACGGCAACAACTACGGCAAGAAGTCCCTGCAGAAGACCTATCTCCAGAAGATCAGGGCGACCGGCCGCGTCACGATCTCCCCGCTGCACCGGGTCACCTCGGTCACCCCGGCGTCAGGTGGCTACACGGTCACGATGGAGGAGCTCAACACCACCGGCGGCGTGGTGGCCACGAAGTCCGTCACGGCGGCCAAGGTGTTCTTCGCGGCGGGCAGTGTCGGCACCAGCAAGCTGCTGACGAAGCTCAAGGCCACTGGAGCCCTGTCGAACCTGAACGGCGAGATCGGCCAGGGCTGGGGCGACAACGGCAACGTCATGGTCGGCCGCGCGAACCACCTGTGGGACCCGACCGGGGCACTGCAGTCGTCAATCCCGACCGCGGGCATCGACAACTGGGCGGCGGGTGGCGCGTTCGCCGAGGTGGCCCCGCTGCCGACCGGGATCGAGACGTACGCGTCGTTCTACCTGTCGATCACCAGGACGCCGAGCCGCGCCCAGTTCTCCTGGAACGCCGCCGCGGGCAAGGCCGACCTGAACTGGCAGACGGCGTGGAAGCAGACGTCCATCAACGCCGCCAAGTCCATCTTCGACAAGATCAACGCGAAGGAGGGGACGATCTACCGGACCGACCTCTTCGGCGTGTACAAGACCTGGGGCGACCACCTCACGTACCACCCGCTCGGCGGCGCGATCATCAACAAGGCCACCGACAACTACGGTCGCCTGCGCGGGTACAGCGGTCTGTACGTGATGGACGGTTCGCTGATTCCCGGCACCACCACCGTGAACCCGTTCGTGACGATCACCGCGCTCGCGGAGCGGAACGTCGAGAAGATCATCGCCACCGATTTCTAGCATGGCTCAGAACTTCGGCAGCACGCACATGGCGTCCAGGCCCAGTACGTGGTTCAACCTGCCGAACGCGAGCCAGGAGCCGATGCACATGCTCAGCTCCGCGATCTCCACCTGGCTGTAGTGCTCGGACATGCGAGACCAGAACTCGTCGTCGAGACCGTGGTGGTCCAGTGCGTACCGCTCGGCGTATTCCGCGGCCAGCCTCGCGCGGTCGTCGAAGGCGTCGGTGGTGCGCCACTGGGTCACCGCGTCGAGGAACTCGTCCTCGACCTTGACGCCGTCCCGTTCGGTCCGCCAGTCCAGGCAGAACATGCAGCCGTTGATCTGCGCGATCCGCAGCCGCGCCGCCTCGAACTCGCGCAGCCCCAGCGTGGTGTGCTGGTAGACCGCCAGTGAGAAGTTGGCTGCCGCGATGCCGATGCCGGGCACCATCTCGCCCCACACGTAGCCGATGGGGTCCTTGCCCTCGGGGATGTCGATGTTCATCGGGTCTTCCTTCCGAGCTTGCCGACGGCGGGGCGCAGCGGGATGTCGAGCGCGTCGTAGAGGCCTGGTTCGGCCTCGACCAGCCAGTCGATCGCGTTCACCAGACGACCGACCGCGGTCGCGTTGCCGCCCGCGGAACGGTTCTCGCCCTCGTCGGTGGCCTCGACGGAGACCTCGATGCGCGGGCGTCCCTCGATGATCACCTTGTGCGCGCCGTCCCCGGACGGCGGCATCGGCCAGTCGGGAGCGCAGGAGGCGTGGATGCGCGTGACGTGCTCGATGACGATCAGGGGTTCGCCGCCGACGATTCCCTGCACCTCGAACCGGATCGCGCCCTGCGTGCCCGCCTCGAACTCGCCCATGATCCGGGTCGTGACGGTGGCGTCGAGTGCGCGCCTGTCGACAGTCTCGCGGATCTCGTCGATCTCCACGCCGAGTGCGCGGGCCATCAGCCGGATCTGCCCGCCCCACACCATGGTCGGCACCGTCGGCATGAGCATCGGAGCCTGGTAGTCGAGCGGCTGGCCCATGCCGATCAGCCACCGCACGGCGTCGGGCTGGTCGTAGGTGGAGTAGTCGAAGATCTCCTGGCAGCGGATCGCGTCGACCTCGCTGCTCAGGCCGCTGACCAGCAGTGGCAGCACGTCGTTGCCCCAGCCCGGGTCGACGCCGGAGACGAACAGCGAGCCGCCGCCCTCGGCGATCGCGGCTAGAACCGGTTCTCGCAACTCGGCCGGTGCGCTGCGGTGGTCGTAGAGCGCGTACAGCGACGGCGTGACGACGACCGCGCCCGCCCGGATCGCCTTGGTGATGTCGGCGAGGGCGTCGTCCGGCCGGATGTCGCCGGACGCGGCGTACACCACGGCGCCGGGACTCGTGGCCAGCACGGCGTCGATGTCATTCGTCGCGGCAATCCCGAGTTCGACGTCGAGCCCGGCGAGGGCGCCCGCGTCCCGTCCCACCTTGTCGGGGTTGTTGACGACCACGGCCGCCAGCTTCAGCGCCGGATGGGCCTCGACGGCCCGGATCGCGGCACGACCGACGTTTCCCGTTCCCCACACCACAGCGGCGATCATGCGGTGAAGCATAACTAGAACACGTTCCAGTTGCATAGCGTTTGGCGGACCGGTTCCCGGGGCCTGGCAATGTCGGTCGCATGGTGGTCGCGCAAGCTGGCGCTGCGGTCGTTCGAGGGCGGTCGTGGTCACGATGAGCGCGCTCTCGTGGGCCGGTGGCTGGCAGCGGAGAACGGCACGCTGATGGGCGTTGAAGTGGTGCGATTGCGCCACGGATGACAACCTGACGGGTGGGCACTCCCGTTCCAATGAGTGTGCGGCTGATCGTGTTCGTCCTGCTGGCCCAGATGGCGTTCGCGATGGTCACGACGGCCGTGCGGCAGACGCCGACCATCGACGAGCCGGTGTACATAGGTGCGGCGGTGGTGCAGTACGAGCAGCACAGCCTGCGCTACAACGTGGAGCACCCGCCGTTCGGCAAGCTGATCATGTCGACCGGGCTGGTGTTCGCCGGCGTCCGGCTCGATCCGTCGTTCGCCGGCGACCAGACGGCGCTCGGGCGGCACGTGCTGTACGAGTCGGGTAACTCGCCTGGGCGGCTGTTGTTGCTCGCGCGGTTGCCGATGATCGTGCTGACGTTGTTGTTCGGGCTGGTGGTGTTCCTGTTCGCGCGGGACCTCTTCGGGCCTGCGGGTGGGGTGGTTTCGCTCGCTCTGTACGCGCTCTCACCTGACGTCATCGCGCACGGGTCGTTGGCGACGCTCGACGTTGCTGTGGCCGGATTTCTGCTGACCGCGGTCTGGTTGTCGTGGAGAGCCGATGTTCATCCAGCCCTTGTGGGACTTGCCCTCGGGGCGGCGGTGGCCACGAAGATGACCGCGCTGGCAGCGGTCCCCGTGGTGCTGTTGCTGGTCGCGCTGTCCGGGCGGCGCCGCAAGGCGGCCGGGATCGTCGGGTTGGTCGCGATGATCGTGGTGTGGGCCTCTTACGTCGTCGTGGATCCGCTGGCGCCATTTCCCCAGCTGTACTTGGACGGGCTGGGTGCCCAGTTCGGCATGGAGAACCGGGTGTGGGGCGGGTTCCTGTTCGGCACGCACTACGAGGGTTCGCGCTGGTACTACCTCCCTGCGGCGCTGCTGGTGAAGACGCCGTTGGGCGCGTTGGTGCTGTGGGTTGCCGGATCAGTGGTTCTGGTTCGCCGGAAGCGTGTTGCGGCTGCCTATGTGCTCGCTCCCACGGCCGTGCTGCTGGCCCTGATGATGACGAGCAGCCGTGATCTGGGCGTGCGGTACGCGGTCTTCGTGCCGATGTTCCTCGCGGTTGCGGCTGGTGCTGTTGTTCTCGTCCGTCAGCGGTTGGCGTATGTGGCGGTGGTGTTGGTCGCGGTCAGCTCGTTGGGGGCGTTTCCCTACTACCTGCCGTACTCCAACGAGGCGTTCGGCGGGCCTTCGAAGACGCACCTGCGCCTGCACGACTCGAACGTCGACTGGGGGCAGGACCTCGGACGGCTCGCGGATCGGCTGCGGGAGCGGTATCCGGGCGAGCGGATCTGGCTGGTCTACAAGGGAGCGGGTGTGCCGTCGTACTACGGCATCACGGCTTCTGATCCGCGGACTGTGCCGTCACGCGAGGTGCGCGGGTTGCTCGTCGTATCGGACACCGCGGTCGCCAAGGCGGACGACCGGCTGGCCGCGTTGATCGCCAGCAGCACACCGGTCGACGACGTCGGCCACTCGATCAGCATCTACCGGCGGTGATCAGCGGACGCCGAACAGCACGACGCGGACCGCGCCGGGCTCCAGGAACTCGTGCACCAGGTCATCTCCTGCCCTGCACCAATCCGTTCACGTGCGCGTAGGCGACGGCGTGCACCCGGTCGCGCAGCCCCAGCTTGGCCAGCACGCGCGACACGTGCGTCTTCACCGTCTCGTCGCCGACGTGCAGCTGAGCGGCGATCTCGGCGTTGCTGTACGCCGCCGCGACCAGTTGCAGTACCTCACGTTCGCGTGCGGTCAACAAAGCCAGCTCTGGTGGCGTCGGAGGAGGAGCAAGGCTCACGGCGAACCGGGCGATCAGGCGTTGCGTGACGGACGGGTCGATCAACGCGTCACCGCGCGCCGCCACCCGGACCGCCGAGATGAGTTCCTCCGGCGGCAAGGACTTCAGGAGGAACCCGCTGGCACCGGCGTTCAGCGCGCGGTAGACGTACTCGTCGCTGTCGTAGGTCGTGAGCAGCAGGACCTTGGTGCGGTTCGCCGGGTCGGACAGGATCATCTCGGTCGCGCCGAGGCCGTCCAGCTTGGGCATGCGGATGTCGAGCACGGCCACGTCCGGGCGCAGGCGGGCTACCTCGGAGACGGCGGCGCGGCCGTCGGCGACCTCGGCGACACAGCGAAGATCCGCCTGGGTCTCGAAGATCGCGCGCATACCGGACCGCAGCATCGCGTGGTCGTCGGCGAGCAGCACGGTCAGGGTCATGACGCCTCCAGCGGGAACGTGACTGCGGTGCGCCAGGTGTGGCCGTCCGGTTCGAGGCCGGACTGGGTCGTGCCCGCGAACATGCCCGCGCGGTTGCGGATGCCGGCCAGGCCGCGTCGCGCTGAGTTGTTGCGGCCGTTGTGGCCGTTGCCGGAACCCTTGCCGTTCGCGGCGCTGATGGTCAGCGAGTCCGGTTCGTACCGCAGGGTCACGGTGACGCCGGACGCGTCGCCGTGCCGCAACGCGTTCGTCAGCATCTCCTGGATGATCCGGTAGACCGTGATGTCCAACGAGTCGGGCACGTCGCGTCGAGGCCCGCGAACCTCGAGACGCGCCGGGGTGCCCGCCGCGCGGACGCCGTCGAAGAGCTCGTCGAGGTTGTCCAGGCCGGGCTGGCGGGCGCCTTCGGAGTTGTCGCCGTGCAGCAGGTCGAGCAGGTGCCGCAGGTCGACCATGGCCGCGCGGCTGGACGTCTCGACCGACCTCAACGACCCGGCCAGCTTCGTGTCGCCGTTCGGAAGGCTCAACCGCGCCGCCCCGGCGTGCAGGCCGATGGCGCTCACGTGGTGCACGATCACGTCGTGCAGGTCGCGGGCTATCGCGCTGCGTTCCTCGGTGATGGCTTTGGTGACGGCGGCCTGGGCGTTCGCGTGTTCCATCGCGGACCGCTTCTCCAGCTCGGCCAGGTAGGCGCGGCGGGCGGTGGTGTAGCGGCCGACGAGCCACGGCAGCACCGCGATCTTCGCCACCACCAGCAACGACCGCACCACGTCCGTGCCCATCGCGTACGGGCAGACGAACGCGCTCGCGGCGACCACGGCGAGCGAGGACCACGCTTCGACGCCGCGCAGCCAGGCCCCCGCGCGGTAGCCGGCGATCAGCATGCCCGCCTCGTTGGCGTGGATCCGGTCGCCGATGGTGACGAGGACGATCAACGGGACGGCCGCCTGCACCGCCGCGACCCAGCCGGCCGACCTCGCGGGACCGGCCAGCAGCGCGTTCACGGCCAGGGTCATCGCGAGCACGACCGCGGTCTGCCACGGTGCACAGCGGTTGAGCAGCACAAAGCCGCCGTCCGCGACCATGCACGTGGCCGCGACCACCCACGACTGGTGCTTGAGTGACAGCTTGATCGGGTACATCGCTGCGGAATCTTGCCGCATCACGACCCTGAGCACGTCCTGCTTCGCAGGGGTCGGAAGTCCCCCGCGCGGGGGATGCTGTTTCCGCCTCGGCAGTGACGCATTCGGGCCCGCATGATCGCTACCTTCGGCCACGATGAAGCGAAGTGGTGCGATCCTGCTGCTCGCGCTGGGGGCGATCCTGGGGATCGTGGCACCGGCGCTGGCCGACGGTGCCCAGGTCGGCGCGGACATCGACGTCGCGCAGACGCTCGGCGGCCGCGACCTCACGGTGATCATCCGGCGGGTCGCGGAGGTGCCGGGGCCGGTGCACGTCGACGTGGTGACGCACGCCGGTTCGCCGCCGGGGGAGATCACCCTGACGGCGCGGGCCGCGGGTGCCGCGTCCAGTACGACGAAGGTGGTGCTGGGCGAGAAGCCCGGTTTCCACTCGGGTGTCCTGACCATCGACCGGCCCGGCCCGTGGGAGCTGGCTGTCGACGAGGCGACGATTCCGTTCGTCGTCCCGGCGCTGGTGGCGTCGCCGTGGGAGAACGCGACCTACGGCGGGTTCATCGCGGCTGGTGTGTTGATGTTCCTGGCGTTGCTGTCGGCGGTGTTCGGAAAGCCCGGTCTCGCACTGGTTCCGACCGCGGGCATGGTCGCGGCGATCGCGGTGGCGGTGACGGCGGCGTTGCTGTCGCCGGGCATTCCGCCGGTCGCGGCACCGGGCACGCAGCTGGATCCGACGTTCGACAACGTCAACGACCCGTACCAGCGGACGTCCATTGTGGACTTCTCACGGCCACCGGTGAACCTCGTGCCGAGCATGAACGGTCAAGATCTCGTGCTGAGCCTCACCGACGGCTCGTCCGGCAGGCCGGTGGACGACCTGCTGGTGCACGACAGCGCGTTCGTCCACCTCGTGGTCGTGTCGCCGTCCGGGGACCTCCGCCACCTGCACCCGGTCCGCACGGCTCCGGGTGAGTACCGGGTTCGTCTGCAGGCTCCCGAACAGGGCACGCACGCGATCGCGGCGGAGATCGCCCGGCGCGGTGGGGGAGTGCAGCTGCTCCGGTCGCAGGTGGACGTCGCCGGGGGTGCGGCTGTGCGGAACGACGGAAAAGCCGAGCTGGCCACGGAGATCCGGGAGGCGGGCAGGCCGAGCACGATCACGGCCGGGTTCGGCGAGCGGGACCTGCAGCCGTGGCTGGGGATGCTCGGGCACATGATCGTCGTCGGTCCGGTCACCGGCAGCCCGGCGAACGCGCCGATCTGGGCCCACGTGCACTCGATGATCCCGCCGACGCCGGGAATGCCCGACAAGCCGGACGAGAGCGTGGCCGCGTACGGACCGAACGTGCCGTTCACGTACTCGTTCCCGTTGCCGGGCAAGTACCTCGTGTGGATCCAGGTCGAGCGCGACTACTCGATCATCACCGTGCCGACGGTCGTCGACGTGCCGGCGAAGGGGGTTGCCGAGAAGTGAAGCGTTACGTCCTGATCGCACTGGCCGTGGTCGTCGCGGCAGCAGGTGCGTTGATCATCTTGTGGCCTCGAACCGTTGAGGCACAACCACATCTGGCCGAGACCGCGCAGCTCCGGTTCGTGCTGACGCCCGCGAGCACGAAGAGCGGCGTCAACTCGTTCGACCTGCGGATCACGGATCTGCAGGGAAAACCCGCGCAGGGCAACGAGGTCGTCGTCGAACCCGCGATGCCGCAGATGGGCCACGCGATCGCCCCGATCACCGCGGGGCCGCTCGAACCCGGTCACTACCAGGTCGGCGACGTCGGCCTGAACATGCCGGGGCAATGGGAAATCACCGTGTCACTCAGTGCGGAGCGGGTGGTCATCCCGCTGCTGCTCACCTGAAGGGGGATCAGTGGACAACACGGCGGTAGCACCGACCACGTGGTCGGTGCCGAGGGGGCTGGTGCCGGCGAGCCTGGTGCTCGGCGGCACGCTGATCTCGCTCATCGGCCTGACCTGGGACATCCAATGGCACTCGGACGTCGGGCCGGACACGTTCTTCACGCTGCCCCACCTGTTCCTGTACGCGGGCAGCGCGATCTCGGGCCTGGCGAGCCTGGTCGTCGTCCTCATGACGACCGCGGCTGCCAAGCGCGACAAGGACGTCGACCCGATCGTCGGCGGCCGCGCGGTCGGCGTGTTCGGCCGCACGTTCGCCGCACCCGTCGGCTACCTGATCTCCGGCACCGGCGCGGCCCTGTTCCTCGTGTACGGCCTGTGGGACCAGTGGTGGCACGGCCTGTACGGCTTCGACGCCGTGATCGACTCGCCGCCGCACATCGGCCTGCTGCTGTCCATCTCGATCACCATGGTCGGCGCGGTCATGGTCTTCGCCGTCGCTCGTGACCAGCGCTGGGGAACCTACGGCACGATCGTGGCCGCAGCCGCGTTGCTGGTGTTCAGCATGGTGACCTCGCTCGGCCTGCGCGCGGTGCCCGCCTCGTTCGCCAGCCCGGTCTCGGTCGGCACGGCGTTCTTCTCGGTGATGATCCTCTTCATGGCCGCTCACGCGCTGAGCCGCCGAGGTGGTGCGCTGGCCGTCGGTCTGTCGGTCGCGGTGCTGCAGGCCGTGTTCTGGTGGTTCTCCCCGTGGGCGGCGGAGGTCTACGCGAACGCCAGCGGGCTGCCCCTGCGCGACTACACCGACGGCATCCCCGGCATGCCCAACATGATCCCGATGTGCCTGGTGATCGTCGCGGTGGCCGTGGAACTGCTGCACAAGCTGCCCGTCTGGATCCCCGGCGCGGTCGGCGGCGCGATCATCGCCGTGTGCGCGCCACTCCAGCGCGTTCTCACCTACGGCGCGCCGTTCACGCCCAACGCCAGGTACTTCGCCACCATCGCCCTCGCCGCCGTGTTCGGCGCCCTCGCCGCGCTGCTCGGCCGCCGCTTCGGCCACATGCTGCGCCAACTCGCACCAGCAAAGGAAAACAGCCATGCGTAAGACGTTGCTGGGACTCCTGGGCACGGCCGCCCTGCTGCTCGGCCTCGCCACCCCGTCACTGGCGTTCGAGCCGGTGAACGTCGTGCACACCGAGAAAGTCCAGGCGGGGCCGTACGACCTGACCGTCGGCTTCAGCACGTGGCCGGTGAAAGCCATGCAGTCACTGGACTTCACGTTCGCGCCGCAGGACGGCATCGCGGACAAGAAGGGCAAGCTGACCATGCTCCACGGACAGAAGGAGGTGGACGACTCGCCGCTGGCCCGCCACCCCCGCAAGCGCGAGGTCTGGGGCCTGGACATCCAGGCACTGCCGGAGCCGGGCACGTGGACCTTCAAGTTCGACATCGACGGTCCGGCCGGACCCGCGAGTGGTGAGCTGGCGAACCTGCAGGTGATGGAGCAGCCGGGGCCGCCGATGGGGTTGTCCTGGGCGATCAGCACGATCCCGTTGTTCGGGCTGATCGCGTTCATCGTGGTCGCGTGGCGCAGGACACGGGCCACTAGCGCCGTGTGATCTCGACCTGGCATGGTGTCCGCCAAGGAGAACTGGGGACTCCGTTGGGGGATGTCTGCATGCGCACTATTTCTGTGTCTCGTCGCGCGCTCGTTTCGCTGGCCGCGGCGATTTTCGTGACCACACTGCTCGCGCCCGCCTCGTCGGCGGCGGTGGGCTGCACGGTCGAGGACCTGCCCGTCCAGGACGGCATGAGCTGGAGCAACCTCCGGATCACCGGCGTGGACGGGCAGGGCGGCGTGACGGGCTTCTACCTGCCGAGCCGCAACGACAACACGCTGGTGCGGTGGATCGGCACGGGCGTGGAGGTCGTGCCGCGACCGGACGGCGTCACGAAGTTCGTGACCAGTGCCGGGAACGCCTCGGGTGCGGTCGCCGCCTTCGCTGACCGCGTGGACGGCAGCACCGTTCCGATGACCTACACGCCTGGTACCGGCTATCGCGAGCTGCCAGTGCCGTCCGGGTACGAGCTCTGGCTCGTGGACGACATCAACGATCGCGGCGACGTGGTCGGCAGGGTGAACCCGATCGGCTCGATCGGGTCGGCCACGGTGCTGTGGCGGGCGGACGGCAGTGCGCCGCAGGTCATCGAACCGGCCGCGGCGCCGTGGCCGACGCCTGTCGCACTCGGCGAGGACGGCACGGTGCTGCTCAGGTCCTACACGGGGACCTGGTTGTGGCGCGACGGAGTGCTGACCGGGGTGCCGGAAGTGGGCTCGTCGGCCTATCCGCGTGGGCTGACCTCGGACGGCGTGGTCTTCCGGAGCGCTCAGGGATCGTGGAAGTGGAACGAGGCGACGGGCGTGGTGGAGGAGTTCGCCGGTCCTGGCGTGGTCACGTCGGTGAACCAGAACGGGTTCGCCACCGGTTATCTCCTCGACGAGAAGAAGACCTCGGTGGTGTGGCAGGGCACCACGGTGGTGGCCACGCTGCCACTGCCAGCGGGCGTCTCCTCGGCGGCGCAGACCTTGGTCGGTGAGGGTGGCGCGATCGCCGGGTTCGCCGGTACGAAGCCGGTGCGCTGGACCTGCCGCTGAGCTACCGCGGCACCAGCACGATCCGGCCGCGCGTGGCGCCTTCTGCCTGACGGCGCCACGCGTTGGTCACGTCGGCGAGCTGCACGACCTCGTGGTCGACGGCGAGCCGACCCTGCGCGGCCAGGTGGGCGACGGTCGAGATGGCCTCCGCGCGTTGCTGCCGGTTGAGCTCGTTGTTGGTGTAGCCGAACAACTTCAGTGAGCGGCCGCGGATCGTCGACGACGTGACCGGGCAGGTTTCGCCCGCCGAGCCGCCGAGGTTCACCCATCGTCCGCCCGGTCGCAGCGCCTGGGCCGCGGCGGCCGCGGGAAGCCCGAACAGCGGGTCCAGCAAGAGATCCGCCTCGATGCCGCTGAAATCTTCGAGGCCGATGACGGTGTCCGCGCCTGCTCGTTTCGCGCGTTCACGGGCTTTCTCGGATCGGGCCGCGGCGATTATGCGGCCCGCGCCTGCCGCACGGGCCAGCTGGATCGCCGACTGACCCACCGCGCCGCAGCCCAGCACGATGACGCACTCGCCCGGCTTGAGCTCGCCGCGCCACGTCAGCGCCATGTGCGCGGCGACGGCGGACAGGCCGAGCGCGGCCATGGCGACCGGAGGCACGTCGTCGGGCAGGAAG
>JAVXWK010000658.1:0-2979 GCA_032230575.1 Pseudonocardiales bacterium
CCGCTCAGCCTCATCGCCGAGTCCGACCTGAACGACGCGAAGCTGGTCACGGCACGTGAAGGCGGCGGCTACGGCCTGCAGGCGCAGTGGTCCGACGATCTGCACCACTGCCTGCACGTCGCACTGACGGGCGAGACTTTCGGCTACTACGAGGACTTCGCGGCACCGGGAGCGCTGAAGAACACCCTGGAGAAGGTCTTCTTCCACGCCGGCACCTGGTCGTCGTTCCGCGAGAGGCACCACGGCAAGCCGGTCGACACCGCGCTGATCCCGGGTTACCGGTTCCTCGCGTACACGCAGAACCACGACCAGATCGGCAACCGCGCGGCGGGCGACCGGTTGCCTGCGACCGTCTCGACGGGGAAGTTGTTGTGCGCGGCGGCGATCGTGCTGACGTCGCCGTACACGCCGATGATCTTCATGGGCGAGGAGTGGGCGGCGAGCACGCCGTGGCAGTTCTTCGCGTCCTTCCCGGACCCGCAGCTGGCCGAGGCGGTGAGGACGGGCCGTCGCAGGGAGTTCGCGCGGCACGGCTGGGGCGAGTCGGACGTACCGGACCCGATGTCCCCGCAGACCGTCGAGAACTCGCGGCTGAAGTGGGACGAGCCGGGCCAGGCCGATCACGCCGAGGTGCTGGAGACCTACAAGGCGCTGATCGCGTTGCGCCGCTCCCGCCCGGAGCTCGCCGATCCGCGGTTGGACAAGTTCGTGGTGGAGCAGGACGGGCTGTGCTTCGTGCTGCACCGCGGGACGACCCGCGTGGTGGTCAACCTCGGCCCGACGCCCGTCCCGCTGCCTCAGGGCGAGGTGCTGCTGACCTCCTCGGCGAACCCGTCGTCGCTCTCACCGGAGTCGTTCGCGGTCGTCGCGTCGACGTGATCCCACAACGTCTGGTCGGCCACGTTCACGGGCCTGCCCAGATGGGCGTGCACGAAGGCCGTCACCAGCCGGTCGGCGGCGACGTGCAGCTTGATGTTGTGGTGCTGGGAGATGTGGACCAGCAGCCTGAACGCCTGCTGGGGTGTGCAGGGCTTGCGTGCGGCGATCAGGCCAGTGGCCTGCCCGATGACGGTCCGGGACACCAGAGCCTTGCGCAGCCCCGCCACTTCGGCCTCGAGGGCGGTGATTCTCGCGGACGACACCGCCGGCTCCTTTCGCGTCGTCATGGTCACAGCGGCATGCCGATGTGACGACAGTGCTCGGGAGCTCTCGAAGGGGCGGGACACCCGGAGCAAGCCGTCTGCCTCATCGGCTTGCGGCTGGGGTCTCAACCGCGAGTGATCACCTTATCAACTGTTTCGCACGGTGCTCGCCGGGTAACCAATGGACGTAGCTGACCGTCCACTGAAGGAGCCTGATCCATGGGTGCCGACGACAAGTTCAGCAACAAGGCTGAAGAGATGAAGGGCCGCGCCAAGGAAGCTGTCGGCGACGCCACGGACAACGAGCAGTGGCAGGCCGAGGGCCGCGCCGAGCGCGCGAAGGCCGACATCAAGCAGGCCGGCGAGAAGGTCAAGGATGCCTTCAAGTCCGACAAGTAAGACAGCTTCCGCCGCCCAGTTCGTCCCCGAGGGGAAGAGCTGGGCGGCGTTGCGCGCGGCCGCGAACGAGTGCCGCGGGTGCGACCTGTACCGGGACGCCACCCAGACGGTGTTCGGCGAGGGCCCGATCCGGGCGTCGCGGCTGATGATGGTCGGAGAGATGCCCGGTGACCGCGAGGACGCCGAGGGCCACGTGTTCGTCGGCCCGGCCGGGCGGTTGCTGGACAAGGCGTTGGACGCCGCCGGGATCGTGCGGGACGAGGTGTACCTCACGAACGCGGTGAAGCACTTCAGGTTCACCCAGCGCGGCAAGCGCCGGATTCACGAGCAGCCCCGGCGGTCCGAGGTCGTGGCGTGCTTCCCGTGGTTGCACGAGGAGATCAGGGTCGTGAAGCCGCGGCTGCTGGTCTGCTTGGGCGCGGTGGCGGCGAAGGCTCTGCTCGGCTCGTCGTTCAAGCTGACCGAGCACCGCGGTGAGGTGCTGGAGGCCGACGGGCTGCGGATCGGGGTGACCGTGCACCCGTCCTCCGTGGTGCGGGCCGAGAAGTTCACGGAGGCGTTCGACGCGTTCGTGACGGATCTCAAGGCCCTCAAGAAGTCCCTGTAGAAATGGGACAACCCCTGGACGACTCCCGCGCGAGCGGGCCGAGCGGGACCAGCGCTCGAAGTCCAGGGGTCGGGTGGCTGCCTGGGTTTACGACTAGGCGTCACCGAGGGCGGTCCTAGCGGACAGCCACCTCACGAGTCCGGTTGCTATACAACTTTGGACCACCTCCTCTCTTGTGTACTACGAACCTATGTCGTGATCCGCTGGCCTCGCAACGGACTTTTCACTCGCCACGCGACTTGCCTGTTTCGCGTAGAATCCGCACTCATGGTTCGCATTCCCCTGACCTCGACGGAGCGGGAGCGCGGCCGGCGGCTCGGTCAGTTGCTGCGGGACGCCCGCGGCGAGGAGAGCATGGTCGAGATCGCGGCGCGCGCCGGGTTGTCGGCGGAGACCGTGCGCAAGATCGAGACGGGACGTGCTCCCACGCCGTCGTTCTTCACGATCGCCGCGCTGGCAGGCGCCCTGGGCATCTCGCTGGACATGATCAACGAGCTGCTGGCGCCGCAGAGCCGGTCCGCTTAGGCGCGCCCGCTACCAGGCGACGGGGAGCGCCAGCGGGCCTCGCATGGCCATGCCGGTCCGCCACTGGATGTCGGCCGCGAGCCGCAGTCCGGGGAACCGGGTGAGGATCGCCGTCAGCGCTACCTGCAGGTCCATCCTGGCGAGCTGCGCGCCGATGCAGTGGTGCGGCCCGTGCCCGAACGTCAGGTGCCCCTTGGCGTTGCGCGTGATGTCGAACCGGTCGGGGTCGGGGTACTGGCGCGGGTCGCGGTTGGCGGCGTGCTTGGCGAGCAGCACCGGTTCGCCCGCCTTCACCGTGCCGCCGCT
>JAVXWK010000686.1:0-5643 GCA_032230575.1 Pseudonocardiales bacterium
GCGGGTGGCGTGTGGTCGGCGGTGGAGGTAGCGGTCGAGGTAGTCGCGGGCGGCGGGGTGGCGGCGTAGCTGGGTGATGGCCATGCGGTGCAGGGCGGCGTTGAGTTGCCGGTTTCCGCTGCGGGACAGGCGGAATTGCGGTTTGTTGCCGGTCCAGATCGGGATGGGTGCTGTGCCGTTGTGGGCGGCGAACATCGCGCTGGTGGCGAAACGGGTGATGCCGCCGGTCTCGCCGATGATCTTCGCGGCGGTGAGCACGCCGATTCCGGTCAGGCCGAGCAGGGTGGGCGCGATCGGCCGGACCAGCGCGCCGATGTGCTGTTCGAGGTCGCGGATGCGGCTGGTCAGGGCGGTGATGTCGGCCAGGAGCTCGAGGCCCAGGTCGCGGCGCGTCGAGGCGGACAGCGTGTGCAGGTGCCCGGCCAGCTCGTTCTGGCGGCGGTGGCTGATCAGGTTCGGGACGCCTGCTTCGAGGGCGGGGTCGAGGTCGTGCAGGTGCCAGCGCAGCTGGTTGATCGTGGCGGTGCGCCGCGCGACGAGGGTGTCGTGGTGGTCGAGCAGCAGCCTGATGTCCAGTGCGTCCTGGTCGAGGTGTGCGGCCGGGAGGCCGTCCTCGCGCAGCACGGCGCGGGCGACGGCGAGCGCGTCGATCGGGTCGGACTTGCCGCGGGTCCGGGCGCTGGATCGGGTGCGGGCCATGAGTTTGGGGGGCACGAGCACCACCCGCTGGCCGGCGGCGAGCAGGTAGCGGATCAGGCTGCCGGCCAGGCCCCGGCCGTCCTCGATCGCCCACAGCACCTCGTCGGCCTGGCCACGGGCCCACACCAGCAGCCCGAACCACGAGTCCTGGCGGGTGGGCAGCGTGCGCTGGGTCAGTTTGCGGCCGACCTCGTCCGCGGTGACCGCGGTGAGCGTTGACTTGTGCGGATCGATCCCGCAGACCACCATCGACACTCGTGTTCGTCCTCTCAGCCAAGGGAGACAGCACATCGCCTCGGGCCGGCTGGTCGACACACCTCAGTAGAGGTTGGAGCGTCTAGGCCACGCTTCTATCAAGTCAGGCCAGTCGGCCCGGGGCCCTGGTCGCGATGGACATTTCCAACACAAGCCACCCGTCACCAGGGGGCCAGGTACTTGAGAGTCACCTCACGACCAGGGCCGGACACTAACCGCTGAGCACCAGCGGCAACACCAACCCTGACACTGAGTCGTACTTGCAGAGCCGAGGAGGAAGCTTCCAAAGGAAAAGGCCCCCGGCCAAAGCCGAGGGCCCTCCACAACGCCACCGACCTACTTGGCATCATCCCCGGAGTCAGGAAGCTGCACGTCCTCCACAGCCTTCCCGCCCTTGGTAGCCGCCGGCAGCAACGAATCCAACGCCGCCCCGGCGATCCGCCGGAACGCCCTCCGCGGCCGAGCCCTCTCCAGCACAGCGACCTCGAGCTTGGCGGCCGGCAGGATCTCAGTCGCACCACTCCCGGTGGACGACGACCCAGCGGACAACGCCTTGACAGCCACCGGAACAGCCTCAGCCAACGTGAGCCCGTCGGCAAACGCTTCCTTCAAGGCAGTGTTAGCAGCATCCACAGTGCCACCCATGACGATGTACTGCGGCTCGTCCACAATGGACCCGTCGTACGTCAACCGGTACAACGTGTCCGTGTCAGCGGAGTCCGACACCTCAGCCACGCAGATCTCGACCTCGAACGGCTTGATCTGCTCGGTGAAGTAGGTGCCCAGGGTCGTCGCGTACACGTTCGCCAACGACCGGGAGGTGACGTCGCGCGGGTCGTTCTGGTACCCGCGCACGTCGGCGAACCGGATCCCGGCCTGCCGCAGGTTCTCGAACTCGCTGTACCGGCCCACGGCCGCGAAGCCGATGCGGTCGTAGATCTCCGAGACCTTGTGCAGCGTGCTCGAGGGGTTCTCCGCGACGAACAGAATGCCGTCGGCGTACTTCAGCACGATGACGCTGCGACCCCTGGCGATGCCCTTGCGGGCGTACTCGGAGCGGTCGCGCATCACCTGCTCAGCCGATGCGTACAGCGGCATCGTCATGGGTGGTGCTCCTGACGTCAGAAGAAAACGGGACTCAGCCTGAGGGGCGGGACCGGCGGCCTTCGACGACCGCGTCGGCGACCGTGGCGACCTGCGACTCCGGCACCTCGACGGCACCGTCGGCGCCGTTGATGGTGATCACGACCGGGTAGAGGCGCCGGACCGGGTCCGGGCCGCCCGTCGCCGAGTCGTCGTCGGCCGCGTCGTACAGCGCCTCGATCACCGAACGAATGGCGGCGTCGACGTCCGCGTCAGGGTCGTAGAGCTTCTTCAGCGCCGACTTGGCGAAGAGCGAGCCCGAGCCGACTGCCTGGTAGCCCTGCGACTCCTCGTAGCGGCCGCCGGTGACGTCGTAGGAGACGATGCGGCCCGCGCGCTCGGAGTCCGCGGCCGAGGTGTCGTAGCCGGCGAAGAGGGGCACCACGGCGAGGCCGGCCATGGCCGCGTCGAGGTTGCCCCTGATCATCGCCGACAGGCGGTTCGCCTTGCCGTCGAGCGACAGCGACACGCCCTCGATCTTCTCGTAGTGCCGCAACTCGACCGTGTACAGCCGCACGATCTCGATCGCGATGCCCGCCGTGCCCGCGATGCCGACGGCCGAGTGGTCGTCGGTCACGAAGACCTTCTTCATGTCGCGCTGGGCGATCACGTTGCCCATCGTCGCGCGCCGGTCACCGGCGATCACGACCCCGCCCTTGTAGGTGGCCGCGACGATCGTCGTCCCGTGCGGGGCCTGGATGGTCCCCTCCGGGACCTTGCGGCCGGAAGGCAGCATGTCGGGTGCCTGCGCCCGCAAGAAGTCCGTGAACGACGACGAGCCGGGCGTCAGGTACGCCGGAGGCAGCGCCGCGGCCGGGTAACGCCCGGTCGAGCTGTTGTCCATGTGTTGGTTGTTCTCCCGTCCCCGAAGATGGTCAACAGGCCCCCGAAGGCCTACTGACCACCCTTCTGCACGTATGCGCGGACGAAGTCCTCCGCGTTCTCCTCGAGCACGTCGTCGATCTCGTCGAGGATCGCGTCCACGTCCTCGCCGAGCTTCTCGCGGCGTTCCTGACCTGCTCCGGCAGCGCCCTCGGCACCGTCGTCGCCGTCGCCACCACCCTGGCGCTGCTTCTGTTCCTGGGACATCTCGGCCTCCCGCTGACTCGCCTGACAAGAACACTACCCAGCGGCACCGACAAAAATCCTGAGCCACTCGGGTAGACGATCACCCGCGAGTCAGCGCGTCCACCAGCTGCTCGGCGGTGTCAGAAGCCTCCAGAAGGGCTCCGACGTGCGCTTTCGTCCCTCGCAGCGGCTCCAGCGTGGGAATCCGCACGAGAGATTCTCGACCGAGATCAAAGATCACCGAGTCCCACGACGCAGCCGCGACCGAGGTCGGGTAGCGCTCCAGGCACCGGCCGCGGAAGTACGCACGCGTGTCCTCGGGCGGCGCGGTGATGGCCGCGCGCACCTCTTCCTCGCTGACCAGGCGCTTCATCGAGCCGCGCGCGACCAGGCGGTTGTAGAGGCCCTTGTCCAGCCGGACGTCGGAGTACTGGAGGTCGACCAGCTTGAGCCGGGCCGCGCCCCACTCCAGGCCGTCGCGCTGCCGGTAGCCCTCGAGCAGCCGCAGCTTCGCGACCCAGTCGAGCCGGTCGGCGCACTCCGCCGGGTCGCGGGCCAGTGCGTCGAGCACCTCGCCCCACACCCGCAGGACATCGCGGTCGCCGATGCCCTCCTTCTCGACGAACGCGGCAGCGCGCTCGTGGTAGGCGAACTGCACGTCGAGAGCGGTGAACTTGCGGCCGCCGGTCATCTCGACCTTGGTCTTCAGCGTCGGGTCGTGGCTGATCTGGTGCACCGCGCGCACCGGGTCGACCATGCGCAGGTCGTCGAACCGCAGCCCGGACTCGATCATGTCCAGCACCAGCGAGGTCGTGCCGACCTTGAGGTACGTGGAGTACTCGGCCAGGTTCGCGTCGCCGATGATGACGTGCAGGCGGCGGTACTTGTCCGCGTCCGCGTGCGGCTCGTCGCGCGTGTTGATGATGCCGCGCTTGAGCGTCGTCTCGAGGCCGACCTCGACCTCGATGTAGTCGGCGCGCTGCGAGAGCTGGTAGCCCGCCTCCTCGCCGGACGGCCCGATGCCGACGCGACCGGAACCGGTGATGACCTGGCGCGACACGAAGAACGGCGTCAGACCGGCGATCACCGCGGTGAACGGCGTCGACCGCTGCATCAGGTAGTTCTCGTGCGTGCCGTACGACGCGCCCTTGCCGTCGACGTTGTTCTTGTACAGCTGCAGCCGGGGCTGGCCGGGCACGGTGGCGGCCTTGAGCGCGGCCTCCTCCATCACCCGCTCCCCCGCCTTGTCCCAGATCACCGCGTCACGCGCGTTGGTGACCTCGGGAGCCGAGTACTCGGGGTGCGCGTGGTCGACGTAGAGCCGCGCGCCGTTGGTGAGGATGACGTTGGCCGCGCCCAGGTCCTCGACGTCGGAGTCGGCGGGGTGCCCGCCGGGCGAACCCAGGTCGAACCCGCGCGCGTCGCGCAGCGGTGACTCCACCTCGTAGTCCCACCTGGCACGCCTGGCGCGCGGTATGTCCGCCGCCGCCGCGTACGCGAGCACCACCTGTGTCGAAGTGAGCACCGGGTTCGCGGTCGCGTCGCCCGGCACTGAGATGCCGTACTCGACCTCGGTTCCCATGATCCGCCGCATACGCAACACCTTATGACCTGCCCCTGACAACCAGCGTGAGGGGAGCTTCCGAGTTGAAGCTCCCCTCACCCTATTCACCCGGATGCCAGTCCTGCTGCAGGGCGAATGCGCGAAGCGCCCCGAGAAGGCCCGAACGCCGCCACCACGGCGAGCACCACGACCGCCAGCGCGCCGATGACCAGCGGAAACACCACTCGCGTCCCTGGCAGTGACATGTCGATCCCAGTGGCCAGGATGGCGATTTCCGCGTAGACGAACCCGAGCACACCGCCCCCGATCACCCCGACCAGGGCCAGCATGATCGCTTCGGCGATGACTCCGCCCTGCAGTCCGCCCCTGGTGACACCCAAGGCGCGCCTTAGTGCGAGCTCCTTGCGGCGCTCCTGCACCGAGATGGTCAGGGCGGTGCCGATACCGGTCACGGCGACCGCCACGGACAGCCCGAGCAGCACCATCATCAGCACCGTGCCGAGGTGCATGTACCGATCGGTCTGCGCGCGCTCGTCCGCGTCCGTCTGCACGATGACGGTCGGGTTGTTGGGCAGCGCGGCCTGCAGGTTCGCCCGGAACGTCGCCGGATCGGCCCCCGGCTTCAACGCGACCAGCACCTTGTTCGCCGGTCCCGAGGTCAGGCCGCCGATGATCGGGGTGAAGCCGGTGATGCTGCCCGGAATCGTGCCGACCACCTTGTACTGCTTGCCGTCGGCCTCGACGAACCCACGCTCTTCCATGTGCGGCGGCACGATCGCGGTCCCGGACGTGAACTGGTCGACCACCGCGACGTTCTGCGCCTTCAGCCACGCCTTGAACTGCTCCGGGTCGACGCCCGCGGGCCCGTCGTCCGGCTGGTGCAGGACGACGCTCGCCGCCACCTCCGGCTGGGC
>JAVXWK010000720.1:0-16834 GCA_032230575.1 Pseudonocardiales bacterium
CCAGATCCCCGACGGCGCGCCGTTCTACACCATCTGGGAGATCGAGACTCTGGTCAACGCCAAACTGCTGCGCTACCTCGACTTCTACTACAACGGTGTGAAAGTCCCCAATCCCTGGGCATGACCACGCCCGTTCGCCTGTCCGGCTGGGACACTGTGCCCGGCCGGACCGGCTTGGCGAAGCTGACAGGAGTTCAAGTGTCCGATTTTCCCCTGCGGTTGCCGCGGGAGTTCTTCCTGCGGATGTTCGAGCCGAAGACGAACACGCTGTCGTTCCGCGCGGAGAAGGGGCAGGGGGCGAGCACCCACATCGACCTGATGTTCGGTGGTGTCAGGGAGATGAAGGTCCAGCCGAACCTGCACGACGTCACCGTGGACCTGATCGACGGCGGCTACTCGTTGGCCACGCCGGATTTCCCGGACGGATATGTCCTCGCCGACAAGTTCCACTACGCGGAGGACGACGTGGACGACTGGGACACGTTCGACGCATTGCGCATTGACGAGCACGACATCAAGCGCATCTACCACCCTCGCTCGCTGCCGTTCCCCATGCCGTAGCTCGGACGGGCACGGCTGCTTTTGTTGCACGACAAGGATTACGACACCGAGTGGAGCGGTGGGACCGATGTGGTTCCACCGGTCCTCTCGTGCTGCCCGCGCAGGCGCGGGTCTGAGAACCTCTGGGGGAGTACAAGTGAAGAAGATCGCTGCGGTCGTGACCGGTGTGGTCGCGGCCGGGTTGTTGTCCGTCGGGGCGTCACAGGCGATGTCCGGCGGAACCGTTGTGCCGAACGGCAGTCACCAGTTCCTCGCCCGCGTCTCGTCGGGCTCGGCAGGCTGCTCGGCCGCGCTGATCGACCCGGAGTGGGTCGTCACGTCGTCGTCCTGCCTGCCGTCGTCCGGTGAGGTGAAGGTCGTCGTCGGCGACGTCAACCTCGGGACCGGCGCGGGTCACGCGACGAAGGCCGTGCAGGTCAAGAGGCACCCGGCGCGTGACCTCGCGGTCGCTCGGCTGGAGGTGCCCGCACCCGTCGCGCCGATCGCGCTCGGCACCGTGCTCACGTCGAACGAAGCCGTGAAGGCCGCGGGCTTCGGCCGCACCGAGAAGGACTGGGTGCCCGATCGCCCGCGTGTTACCGCGTTCACCGCCGCCACGGCGGGCTCGGACGCGCTGCTGACCGGCGCGGCCGACCTGTGCAAGGGCGACGCCGGCGGCCCGGTGTTCCGCGAGCGGAACGGCATCGCCGAGCTCGTCGGCATCAGCCGGACCTCCTGGCAGAACGGTTGCCTGCTGGTCAACGAGACCCGCAAGGGCAGCACCGCCACGCGCACCGACGACATCGTGACGTGGCTGCGACAGCAGTTCGCGGGTCAGCGGATCCGCAACTTCAACGGCCTGTGCGCGGACATCGGCAGCAATGCTCCCGGCACGGCCGTGCAGGTGGTCGAGTGCGGTGCCGGCCACCACATCAGCCAGAAGTGGCAGGTGCCCGGCGACGGCACGGTCCGCAACTACAACGGCTTGTGCCTGGACATCCCGGGCAACGCCGCGGGCACCGGCACCCTGCTCGCGACCTGTGGCCCTGCTCCCGCGCACACGAGCCAGCAGTGGACGTTCCAGGACGGCACGATCCGCAACCACAACGGCCTCTGCCTCGACCTCTCGTCGAATGCTCCGGGCACGCCGATCATCATCGCGGCCTGTCAGCCCGCGCCGTCATGGGTGAGCCAGCAGTGGACGGTGCGCGTCTGACCTGCATCGGCGCGCCCACCCGACGACCGGGCGGCCCGAGACTGTCCACATCGGACTCTTTGGACCGGGCCGGTGAAGTGAAACCGAAGCCCCTGGGGGGATTTACGTGAAACGCACCAGATCGTGGCGCGCACCGACGCGCCTCACCTCACTGCTCGTGGCCCTGGCCACGGTGGCGAGCTCGGTGGTCGTCGTGCCGCCGGCCGCCGCCGCGGAACCCGTGCCGCAGAGCAACGACCGCGCACGGGTGATGGCGCTGTGGCGCCTGGGCGGTCCGGCGGTCAAGGACGCCGCGGCGGCGGCGTTGATCGGAACCGACGCCGACGTCACGACCTTCGTCAACGGCGACTCCTACCGTCGGGCCGCCGAGTCCGATGACCGCGCCTGGCTCGCCAAGATGCTCGAATCCGGCGGCCTGTCGGTCAAACAGGCGGCGCAGCAGGCGCTCGACGCGGGTACGACGGGCGCCGTCGACACCTTCCTGGCGACCGGCTGGCAGAGCGCCCAGAACACCGACGTGCGCGTCGGGGTCAACCGGGTGATGGCCGTCGCCGGGCCGAACGTGCGGGTGAAGGCGCAGCAGGCGCTCGACTCCGGCGACGCGGCGGCCCAGCGGGAGTTCCTGCAGACGGGCTGGCACGACCCGGAGGTGCTCGACCAGCGCATCAAGGTCAACCAGCTGATGTCCGTCGGTGGTCCCAGGGTCCGCGCCAAGGCGCAGGAAGCGCTGGACGCGGGCACTCTCGAGGCCTACACGAACTTCATGAACTCCGAGTGGCCGATCGCGCAGGCGCGCGATCAGGAGCTCGCCTCCGTCGGTGAGCTCGCCCAGGTCGCGAAGGCGGCCGGTGAGCTCGCGGTCCAGGAGACCCAGGCCGCCAAGGACTCGTCGGCGCGGGCCGTCGCCGAGGCTCAGCTCGCCAAGGAGGCGGCGGAACGGGCCGCCGCGGCCACCGAGCGGGCCAAGGACAACGCCGAGGACGCGGCCCGCTACGCCGGTGTGGCCGCCGACGCCGCCACGAGGGCCGCGAGGTCCGCGGGTGAAGCGGTTTCGGCTGCCAACAACGCGACTGTCGCCGCACGGATCGCCGCGAGCGCGGCTTCCCGTGCCGCTTCGGCCGCTGCCGCCGCCGGACAGGCCGCCTCGGCCGCGTACAGTGCCGCGGCCGCCGCCATCGCCGACCGGAACAAGACCGGTGAAGCACGCGACGCGGCGGTCAGGGCGCGCGACGACGCGGCCAAGGTCGACGAGGCCGCGACTGCCGCCAAGCTCGCCGCCGACGCGGCGCGCAACGCGGTCTCCGCGGCTCAGTCCGCGGTGTCGACGAGTCAGCACGCCGCCGCGGCCGCCGTTGCCGCCGCGAACGCGGGCAACTTCGCCGACCAGGCGGGTGCGGACGCTCAAGCCGCGCGCAACGCGGCCAACTACGCCAAGGCCGAGGCCGACCGGGCAAAGCGTGCGGCCACCGCGGCCGAGACCTTCGCCACCGCGGCCGCGAACGCCGCGGACCGGGCGAGGGCGGCCGCGATCGAAGCCGGGAAGAACGCGAGGGAGGCAGCCGACGCGGCACAGCAGGCCGCGGACCACGCCGTCGAGGCGGACAAGCAGGCAGCCGAGGCGACCAGGCACGCGAACAACGCCAGCGCCGCCGCGGAGAACGCGGCGACCGCGGCCACGCAGGCCAAGGTGATCTTCGACGCCGCCAGGGTCGTGGAGGACGAGAACCTCAAGATCCACGCCGAGGAGGTGCGCGTCTCGGCACAGGCGACCAAGTCGACGGCCACGGCGGTGCAGCCCGCCGTTGCGTGGGACGCTGATCAGACCGCTCTCCGTGACCCGCAGACGAACACGCTGATCGCCGAGGCGACCGCGGCCGGTGCCGCCGAGCCGCTCGTCGTGAGCCACGGCCGCAAGATCGCCCTGCGACTGATGGACGCGAAGGGGCAGTGGACCCGCAGGGCCGCCGAGACCGCGCTCACCGGAGCGGACGCGGAGGTCGCCCAGTACGTGCGCCGGGGCATCCAGTTCGCCGCGGCGAAGGACGACCGGAACACGCTGGCGATCGTCGCCGCCGACGGCACGCAGAAGCTGAAGGACGCGGCGAACGCGGCATTGTCCGGTTCGGACACCGACGTCGTGAACTTCCTGCGCAACAAGAACTACGCGGGACGCGACCAGGACGACCGGCTCAAGATCAACCAGCTGCTGGCGGCCGAGAGGCAGGAGAACCGGACCCTCACGGCGAACGCGGCGCAGAAGGCGCTCGACGCCGGCACGCCGGAGGCCTACCGGAAGTTCCTCAAGACGGAGCGGTTCGCCACGGCGGTCGCGGACGACCGGATCGCGGTGAACCGCATCGTCGCCGACCCGGCTTCCGGCCCGGAGACGAAGGCCATGGGCGCTGCCGTGCTCGACGGCTCACCCGCCACGGTGCGGCAGTGGCTCGAGACCGGCCGCTTCGCCTCGATGCGCAGGGACGGGGAGTCCGCTGCCCACATCGCCGACGTGTCGACGCTGTTGTCGGTGGCCGCGAAGTCGGCGGCGACCGCGGTGCAGGCGGCGAACGAGGCCCAGGCCGTGGCCGCGACCGCTCGTGGCGCGGCGGAGGAAGCCGCACAGTACGCGCAGCAGGCCCGCACCAAGGCGAACGAGGCCCAGGGGCACGCCGCGGACGCGTCCGCGTCCGCACAGCAGGCCGAGCGGTCCGCGCAGCAGGCGGCGGAGTCGGCGCGCACCGCCAAGCAGGCCGCGGCCAGGGCGACCGCCGCAGCACAGCAGGCGGCCAGGTCCGCCACGTGGGCGGCGTCCTCGGCCAGCCAGGCCAGGAGGTTCGCGGACGAGGCGTACGCGTCGTCCCAGATCGCCTACGACGCCGCCATCGCCGCGGGGAAGCTCGCTTCCGAAGCGCTCGCGGCCTCGGACGAGGCGTTCGCCAGGGCCAACCGCCTGGCCGACGACGAGAAGGTCCGGGAGGCGGCCGCGCAGGCGGAGTACTGCGGGATCCGGCATCCCGCGGGGTCCGCCGAGTACACCAACTGCATCAACCTGGTCGGGCAGTCCGATGACGAGAAGACCGCTCGCGCGTACCAGAACGGCCTGATCTGCGATCACCTCTACGGTCAGGGTCGCGAGAGCGACATGTACAAGAACTGCACGGCCGACGTGCTCAACCCCGGGTTCGCGGACAACCGGAACTTCGAGATCGGCATCGTCACCGCTCAGCTGTTCATGGCGATGCTGACGATGTGGGTGAACGGCAACTCGGCGTTGGCGAACCTCCTGTTCTGCGGCGTGATCTGCGAGGGTTTCCTGCTGTCGATCGCACCGGAGGGCATGGCGTTCTTCCCCGCCTGGGCCACTTCCGTCGCGGCCAGGACGATCTTGAGCGGCGCACTCGTCAGGGTGGCGGCCGAACTGGAGGCTGTGCAGGCGGAGCTCTCGGTGCTGCGGATGACCAGGGAGCGGCAGGCGCTGGAGCTCAGACAGGCCGAGGCCGACCGCGTCTACGCACTCGGCTACGACCTGGAACCGGGGAAGCTCAAGTTCGTACCGGAAGAGCAGAAGATCGCGCTCTGGGCCGAGCAGCACTACGGCAAGCAGCTCTTCCGCTACTCCGGACCGTTCGGCCAGAAGAACCCGGACTGGTACGACATCGACGGGAAGACGTACGACGCGTTCGGCCCGTTCAACGCGATGGCAGACCAGTACTTCGTCCAGAACTGGCCGAAGACGCAGGTCAGCCTGACGTCGCATTCCGCAAAGGCCGACTACGTCCTGCTCGACATGACAGGTCTCAGTCCGCAGAACGCGCAGACCATGCTGCAGTACATCAACTCCAAGTCCTTGACGAACGTCGTGATCGTCAAGTGACGACCTGACCGTCCACTTCAGACTGCGAGGGCCGTTCCGCTTCGCGGGGCGGCCCTCGCGCTTAGGATCAAGCCATGTCCAGTGACTTCACCGTCGACCGTGCCGGAACCTGGTACGGCCCGTCGTGGAACGCCTCCTACGGCATCTTCTCCTGGGTTCTCGAGCGGATCGCCGCCCACACCACGGACTCGGCGGTCGCGGAGGCGATGCGGAAGCACCTCGCCGGCCACGACGGGATGTTCTTCCTCACGTGGTACTCCGAACAGCAGGCGGCGGAGATCGTGCGGGTGATCGTCGGCCCGTTGCGCGAGGATCTGCCTGGGGAGACCGAGAGCGTGCGGACCCGGGTGTCGGAACTGATCGCGTTGGCGGAGGGCTGGGCGGAGGCGACCGACGTGTTCCCCGTCAGCCTGCCGTGGAGGTTCACGCGTCAGGGAAGCGGCGAGGTGGTGCGGTACCACACCGATGACCGTCCGCTGGACATCGTCTTCGACGGTGTGCGCGACGCCGAGCTCCCGGACGTGCTGGACTACCCGGAGATCGGCCTGGCCGACGGCGGTTACGCGGTGAGCGCGGTCGGGTTCGACGCCGTGGTGCCCGCCGAAGGGCTGCGCCTCCTGGGTGATCCGTACAACGGGCCCCTGGAGCACCGCCGCCGGCCGGCGGCTCAGTGAGCGATCATCACGTGCTTCACGCGCGTGTAGTCCTCCAGGCCGTGCATCGAGAGGTCCTTGCCGTAGCCCGAGGCGCCGAACCCTCCGTGCGGCATCTCGGACGCCACGAGCCCGTGGGTGTTGACCCACACGATGCCGAAGTCGAGCCGTGCCGTGAGCGACGCGGCCCGGCTGGTGTCCCGGGTCCAGATCGACGACGCGAGCCCCTGCGGCACACCGTTGGCGAGCGCGATGGCCTCGTCGTCCGAGCTGAACGACTGCACGGTGATCACCGGCGCGAACGGCTCCTCCTGCACCAGCTCGTCGGACTGCGAGAGCCCGGAGATCACCGTGGGCTCCAGGAAGAAGCCGGCTGACCCGTGCTGCTTTCCTCCACAGTGGACCGTGGCGGACGAGCGCGACACCAGCCCGAGCACGCGGTCCAGCTGCGCCTTGCTGTTCAACGGACCGAAGTCCACGCCGGGAACCTGCGCGGATGCCGCCTTCACCAGCGCGGCGACGAACTCGTCGTGCACGCCCGAGTGCACCAGCACGCGTGTCGCGGCCGTGCAGTCCTGACCGGCGTTGTAGTAAGCAGCGCCGACGATTCCGGAGGCGGCCGTCTCCAGGTCCACGTCGTCGAACACCAGAACCGGCGCGTTGCCACCGAGTTCGAGGTGCGTGCGCTTCACGGTCGCGGCAGCACTCCGAGCCACCTCGATGCCGGCCCGAGTTGATCCCGTCAGCGACACCATTGCGGGCACGGGATGTTCGACCAGCAGCCGGCCGGTGTCCCGGTCGCCCAGCACCACGTTGAGCACACCCGCGGGCAACACTTCAGCGGCCAGAGAGGCCAGCAACACGGTCGACGACGGTGTGGTGTCGGCGGGCTTCAGAACCACCGTGTTGCCCGCGGCCAGGGCGGGCGCGATCTTCCACACGGCCATCATCAGCGGGTAGTTCCACGGCGTGATCTGCGCGATCACGCCCACGGCCTCACGGCGCTGGTACGACGTGGCGCCGGAGATGTACTCACCGGCGGCCGCACTGCCCAGAGCACGCGCGGCACCGGCGAAGAACCGGATCTGGTCCACGCACTGCGGGATCTCCTCGTCGAGCACGACCGAGCGGATCTTGCCCGTCTCGCGGACCTCCGCGTCGGCGACCTCGCCCGCCCGAGCCTCCAGCAGGTCCGCGAGCTTGAGCAATGCCCGCTGACGCTCACCCGGCGTGGTCCGCGACCACTTCTTGAACGCCTCCGCCGCGGCCGCGACGGCGTAGAAGACCTCGATCTCACGCGAGACGACGGCCCGACCGAACTCGATGCCGGTCGCCGGGTCGACGAGCGGACTGGTCTCCGTCCGGCGCTCGACCGGGAGGCCGGTGGTCGCGTCGGTAGCGGGTGCGGAGGTGCCGTTGATGAAGTTCGCGACGATCACGTGTGCTCCAGGTGCGTGGGGGCGAACATGCGCAACACCGCGGACAGGACCACCACGTGCGGGCCGTCCCCGGCGAACGCCTTGGCCAGATCTTCGCGCAACGTCTCGGGCGTGCTGCGGGTGGCGGGCACCCCGAACGCCTCGGCGAGCGCCACGAAGTCCGGCCGGGCCAGCTCGGTTGCGGTGGCCTGGCCGAACGCGTCGGTCATGTACTCGCGCAGGATGCCGTAGCCGCCGTCGTCGACGATCAGCCACACCACCCGCGACCCGTGCTGCGCGGCCACGGCCAGCTCCGAGATCCCGTACATCGCGCCGCCGTCACCGGACACCGCGAGCACCGGGCCGTCCACCGCTGCCGCGACACCCAACGCGGCCGGGAAGCCATAGCCGAGACCACCGGCGCCCTGGGCGGAGAACTGCGCGCCACCCCGCGGATCCCACGCCGACCAGGCCCAGTAGGCGAGGATCGTCATGTCCCAGCAGGTAGGTGTGCCATCAGGAACCGCCGCCCGCAACGCCGACAGCACCTGCCACTCGAGGTCGAGCGACTGCGACGAAAGCCGAGTCCGAACCTGCTCCAGCAGCCGGCTGACGAGCGACTCGGACACACCGTCCGCGGGCCGTGCCGTCACCCCGGAAGTCAAGGCGCGCAACGCGTGCCGGGCATCCGCGTGAATCCCCAGAGCGGGGTAGTTCGACTCCAGCTTGCCCAGATCGGCCTCGATCTGGATCACCGAGCCAGTGGGCCGGAACGTCCGGTAGTTGCTCGACAGCTCACCCAGTCCAGACCCCACGACCAGCAGCACGTCGGCCGAGGCGAGGAACTCCGTGGTGTGCCAGTCCTCCAGCCACGACTGCGCGGAAAGCGGGTGCTCCCAGGGGAAGTTGCCCTTGCCGCCGAACGTCGTCACCACCGGCGCCCGCAGCTTCTCGGCCAACTCCAGCAGTTCGTCGCAAGCCCGGAGAGCACCTCCACCGGCGAGGATCACCGGCCGGGAAGCCCCGTCCAGCAACCGAACGGCCTCCGCGACCAGTTCCGCACGCGGGTAGAGCTCCCGCGCGGACCAGGAAACCGACGTCACCGGCGGCACCGATGCCGGACCGAGCAGCACGTCCTGCGGGATCTCCACCCACACCGGCCCGTACGGCGCGGTCAGCGCGATCTCCCACGCCTCGGCCAAAGCCGACGGGATCTGCGACGCGTGCCGCACCACCCGAGCGTGCTTCACGACGTCCCGGAACGACGCCGGCTGATCCGTCAGCTCGTGCAGGTACCCGCCGCGCACGCCACCCAGTCCGGCCGAGGGGATCTGCGACGAGATCCCCAGCACCGGAGCCGACCCGGCAGCCGATTCCTGCAGCCCGGCAAGCGTTTGCAGCGCACCAGGCCCGGTCGACACCAGCAACGGCGTCACCGACCCGGTGATCCGCGCATGCCCGTCGGCGGCGAACGCGGCGTTCACCTCGGTCCGCGACCCGACGTACCGCAGCTCGGAGCGGCGAAGCGCGTCGAACAAGCCCAACGCGTGCTGACCGGGGATGCCGAACACGGTGTGGGCGCCGAGCGCTTCCAACGTCTCGACGACGACGTCGCCGCCGTTGCGAGTCACTGCCCCTCCTTCAGCGCCAACAAGCTCACCAGGTCGTACGCCACGTGCGAAGCCGCCACCGACGTGATGTCAGCGTGGTCGTAAGCAGGTGCCACCTCGACCACATCGGCACCCACGAGGTTCAGCCCCCGCAGCCCGCGGATGATCTCCAGCAGCTCCCGCGACGTCATCCCGCCGGCCTCGGGCGTGCCGGTACCGGGCGCGTGCGCCGGATCCAGCACGTCGATGTCGATCGACACGTACAGCGGCCGCGACCCGATCCGTTGCCGCAGAGCATCAACGGTCTCGTCGACCCCACGGCGCATCACATCGGAAGACGTCACGATCCCGAACCCGAGCCGCCGGTCGTCCTCGAGATCCTTCTTGCCGTACAACGGTCCTCGCGTGCCGACGTGCGAAATCGCCTCGGTGTCCAGGATCCCGTCCTCGACCGCCCGCCGGAACGGTGTCCCGTGCGTGTACGGCTCGCCGAAGTACGTGTCCCACGTATCGAGGTGCGCGTCGAAGTGCAGCAACGCCACCGGCCCGTGGATCCGCGACACCGCGCGCAGCAACGGCAACGCGATCGTGTGGTCACCGCCGATCGTCACCAACCGGGTGCCCTCGGCCTGCAACTCCGAAGCGGCACCCTCGATCGTCTCGATCGCCTCGCCGATGTGGAACGGGTTGACCGCGATGTCCCCGCCGTCCGCGACCTGGACGCGCTCGAACGGCGACACGTCCAGGCCGGGGTTGTAGGGCCGCAGCAGCCGGGACGCCTCCCGCACCGCCGAGGGCGCGAACCGCGCTCCTGGCCGGTACGAGACGCCGGTGTCGAACGGGACTCCCACCACCGCGACGTCCGCGTGCGCGACCTGGTCCAGGCGCGGCAGCCGGGCGAAGGTCGCCGGTCCCGCGTAGCGCGGGACCCGGGAGGAGTCGACGGGGCCGATCACGCGTTCACCAGTTCCTCTTCGGTTGCTTCACCGGCCACCCGGCGGTCCCAGTTCGCGAGCACCTCGGGTGAGGTGGCCGGGGTGGCCAGACTGACGGCGACGTACGTCACGAGCGACGCGCCGAGGCTGTAGTAGATGGCTTCGTTGGCGTACACGTCGACGAACACCATGAACCCGATCGCGGTCAGCGAGCCGAGCGCCATCGACACCATGGCACCGGCGCGCGTGCCGCGCTTCCACACCAGGCCGCCGATGATCGCGACCAGCAGGCCGCCGACGAGGATGTTGTAGGCGACGGTCAACGCGGCCACGACGTCGTTCAGCGCCACCGCGATGCCGATCGCCACGACACCGATCGCGAGCGTGAACATCCGGTTGTTGTGCACGTCCGAATCGGTCTTGCGGCGCCAGATGTCGTTGGACGCCACGGTGGCGCACGCGATGAGGGCACCGGACGACGTGGACATCATCGCGGCCAGCGCGGCGGCGAGCACGAGCCCGCGCACACCGGTCGGCAGCAGGTTCTCCACGATCGTCGCGAAGGCCTCGTCCTTGTTCGCGATGTTCGGGTACAGCGCCTTGCCCGCGAGGCCGATCAAAGCACCGGCCACCGCGTAGATCAGGCAGTACAGGCCGGAGGTGATGCCACCCCAGGTCGCGACCTCCGGCGAGCGGGCGGTGAACACGCGCTGCCAGATGTCCTGGCCGATCAGCAGGCCGAAGACGTAGATGAGCAGGTACGTGATGATCGTGCTCACGCCGATGTTGCCGACGTCGAACACCGCCGGGTCGTTCAGGCGCTGCTGGATGCCGTCGAACCCGCCCGCGGTGGCCAGGCTGATCGGCAGCAACAGGAACAGGATGCCGATCGTCTTCACCACGAACTGCACGATGTCGGTCAGCGTGATCGACCACATGCCGCCGAGAACGCTGTACAGCACCACGATGCTGCCGCCGATGATCACGCCGACGCTCTTCGGCAGTCCGAAGAGGACGTTGAAGATGGTCGAGTAGGCGATCGTGGACGTGACCGTCAGCATCAGGGTGTACGCGGCCATCACCAGACCGGAGATCAGGCTGGAGTTGCCGCCGTAGCGCAGGTCGAGCATCTGCGAGACGGTGTAGACCTTCAACTTCACGATCCGGCGCGCGAAGAGTGCGGAGAGCAACAGGATTCCGAGGCCGATGGCGAACACCATCCAGGCGCCGGAGATGCCGTACTTGTAGCCGAGCCCGACACCGCCGATGGTCGACGCGCCGCCGAGCACGACGGCCGACATGGTGCCGGAGTACATGCCGAAACCGAGCCTGCGTCCGGCGACCAGGTACTCGCTCTTGCTGGTGGCACGGCGCATGCCCCACCAGCCCATGCCGAGCATGCCGAGCACGTAGGCGGCGATCACCGCGTAGTCGAGAGCCACTGTCGGACCTCCTTGGGTTGCAGGTCACAGTAGGAACGCGTGCTGGCGCTGGTAAGTGGTCGGAATGCACAATCGTCGGACCATGGTTGTGCAAACCGTCCCACTGAAGGATCTTGTCGCGCGAGTCGATCTCGGGCTGACTGTCCTGTGCGGAGCCGACTCGCTGGACCGGCCGATCCGGTGGGCGCACGTGTCCGAGCTGGAGGACCCGACGCCCTACCTGGTCGGCGAGGAGCTGCTGCTCACGGCCGGTGTGCGGTTCCCGTCCGACGTGCCCGCGTACGTCGCCGGGCTCGCTTCGAAGGGCGTCTCGGCGATCGGGTTCGGGGTCGAGCCGGAGTTCCCGACGGTGCCGTCGTCGCTGGTGGAGGCCTGCGAGGCGCAGGGGATGCCGCTGCTGGAGGTGCCGCCGTCGACGCCGTTCCTCGCGGTGTCGCAGGCCCTGGGCGCGTTGCTGGCGGAGATCGCTGTGCGGGAGCAGCGGATGCTCGCGGACAGCCAGCGCGCCCTGACCCGTGCCGCCACCCGCGTGCGACCCGTGGAGTCCGTGCTGACCACTCTCGCCGTGGTGCTGAACTGCCGCGCTGATCTCGTTGATGCCGCGTCCGCGCCTGAAGAGCTCGCCTCTCTCGTGGCACGTGTCGCGTCCGGTACGGGACCTCGTTCGGCTTCGGCCCAGGTGGGTGAAGACCACGTGACGCTCGATCCGGTGGAGTCCGCGGTGCTCGTGGTCCGCCGCTCGACCTCGCTGTCTCCTGCCGAACGCGCTGTCGTCGCGGTGGCGCTGGCGTTGCTCGGGCTGTTGCGCAGGGATCTGGAGAGCGAACGCGGGCAGATCGCGAGGCTCGCCGCGTCGGCGTTGCTGCGCTCGCGGGTGGCGGGTCTGGCGACCGTGCTGGGGCCGGGGCCGTACCGGGTGGTGGCGGGGGAGTCGCGGGCGGACTACGACGTGCTGGCGCAGCGGTACGGGCCGCTGGTGTCGAAGGACTCCGGGGACTTCCTGGCGCTGGTGCCCGCGGGGTTCGAGGTGGCGGGGCCGGTCGGGGTCTCGTCGTCCGTCTCCGAGGAGGCCGTTGGTGATGCCGTGGAGGAGGCCGCCGCGCTGTTGCCGCGTGCCCTCGCCACCGGCTCACCCGCGTTCCCGGCGTCCGATTTGTCCTCTCTCGTCGACCCCGTGGCGGCCCGTGCGTTCGCTCAACGAGAGCTCGCCGGCCTCCTCGGACGCCCCGAGCTGATCGAGACGCTGCGGGCCTGGCTGGGGCAGCACGGCAGCTGGGACCGCGCCGCGGCCGTGCTCGGCGTGCACCGCAACAGCGTTCGGCACCGAATTTCGCACGTCGAGCGGCTGCTCGGTCGTGATCTTGGGACGGCCGACGCGCGGGCCTCGCTGTGGCTCGCGCTGACGTGGCTCGATTAATTGCTTTGCGAGGGGCCAGGCGAGTCGGTCATCATTGTTCCATGATTACCGCAGAGGAATGGGCCGGAGCGCCCTCAAAGCTGTGAACAGCTAGTTCCCTTTCTTCTAATCTCTGCGAGCATTTGTGTATCAATGCTCGTCCTTGGCGTGTTCGTCTAGTGGTCAGGACGCTGGACTCTCAATCCGGAAACACGGGTTCGATCCCCGTACGCGCTACGTGGCCCGGTCTGTGTGGGGTGGACCGGGCCCGCCCGCAACCGGGTCCATGTCAGACGGACCCAAAGAATCTTCGAAAACTTCGCCCGAATGGTCTAGGCGCCAGTTACGCTCTGCGAATGGCTGCGGTCCCCGCCTTCGCACGCTACGAGGTCGACGTACGTCGGCCGAACGCCGCGCGGATCCACGACTTCTATCTGGGCGGCGCGCACAACTACGCCGCCGACCGGGCCTTCGCCAAGCAGGCGGTCCGGATCGACCCGGAGCTGCCGCTCGTGACCCGAGCGCACCGGCTCTTCCTCAAGCACGCCGTCCGGCACTGCTGGGCGGCCGGTGTCCGGCAGTTCCTCGACCTCGGCTCCGGCATCCCGACGTGCGGAGCGACGCACCAGACGTTGCCGGACTCCCGTGTCGTCTACGTGGACTCGGACCCGGTCACCGTGGCGTTCGCGCGCGGGCTGCTGCGCGGTGAGCCGCGGACGTGCGCGGTCGAGGCCGACCTGCGCCGCCCCGAACAGGTGCTGCGGCATCCGGGCGTGATGTCTCATCTCGACCTGCGCGAGCCTTACGCGGTGTTGATGGTCGACGTCCTGAGATACGTGGACGACGCCACCGGGCCAGGGCGGGTGGTGCGCCGGTATCGGCACGCGTTGCCGGCGGGAGGGTTCCTGGTGGTGTCGCATCCGGCTCCGGTCGAACAGCTCATGGAGGGGCTGTCGATCGAGGCGCCGTGCGTCGTTCCCGGGGCCTACGCGGGCATCGGCCGCAAGCCGGGCCGTATCCAGACCTCGGGCGGCGCCTCCTAACAACGTGCGGGAAGCGCTTGAGCGGGCGAAGGCTCTGCGGTGGGCGGGGAGGCCGGAGGACGCGGCTCTGGAGCTGCGCAAGGCACTCGCCGGCCCCGGTGACCGCTGCGAGCTGCTGTACCTGTTGTGGGACTGCCAGTTCGTGCTCGGTGACCGTGCCGCCGCGCACGAGACGTTGCTGGAGGCCAAGGGATTGGCTTCCGGTGAGATGGCGCGGCGGATCGCCGTCGCCGAGGCCAGCTGGCTGATGTCGCAGGGCGAGTACCGCGAAGCGATGGTGCTCGCGGGATCGGTCCGCACTCAGTCGGATGAGATTCGCGCGTACGCGTTGAGCGTTCGTGGTGTGTGCGAGGCGTTCCTGGGGGATTTGCCGCGCGGCACCGCCACTTTGGAGGCCGCGCGAACGGCCGCGCATCGCAGTGGCTGCATCCGCGAGCTCACTCGGGCCGTGGGCAACCTGACTTTCGTGCTGGCCAGTGCCGGGCAGCACGAACGCAACGCGCGCATCGGCAGGGAAGCGTTGACCCGCCTGGGGATTCAGGGGCTCGCGCCGACGTTCTCCGCGGTGATCCGGTACAACCTCTCGACCAGTCTGCTCGCGCTCGGGCGGTGGGACGAGCTGGATTCCTTGGAGGTCCCGGACGCGATCCCGGGCAACAAGGCCGCGCGGATCCTGCTGTGCCAGGCGGAGGCGCTGGCGTTGCGGGGACGGGATCCGGACGACCTGGTCAAGCGGGCCGAGAAGGTCATCGAGGGGCCGGACGCGTTGTTCCTCGCCCAGTGCGCGTACACCAGAGCCGTTGCGGCGCGGGCGAAAGGCCAGTACCGGACCGCTGTCGAACTGTGCAGGGAGACGGTCCTGGACCTGCCGGAGGCGTTGACCGGTGGCGAGGTGCTGCGGCTGTGCGCGGCAGGACTTGGTGCGGCGCGGGATCTTCAGGCGGCGGGCGGCCGGGTCACGAAGCTCGATGATCCGGAAGCGACGGTCGCCGAGCTGCTGGCTCGGCTGCCCGTGCCGCAGGGGCCAGAGGACGAGGTGTGGCGGCGGCTCGCGTTCGCGGAGGCAGGCCGGGACTCGTGGGCGGAGATCGCTCTCGAGTGGGATCGCCTGAAGATGCCGTATCAGGCCGCCTACGCGCGAACTCGCTGTGGCGAGCCGGAAGCGCTGCGTCACGCCGACCGCGCGGCCCAACGGCTCGGCGCGCTGCCGTTGGCCAAGATGATCGACCGCGAGGCGCGCAGACGGCGCATTCCGCTGCTGCATCAGGACAAGCCGCAGCTGGGCACGTTGACGCCACGCGAGCGCGACGTGCTGGAGCTGGTGGGCTGGGGCCGCACCAACAAGGAGATCGCCGCGGAGCTGGTGCTGAGCGTGCGGACAGTGGGACTGCACGTCTCGCACGTGCTCGCGAAGCTCGGCGCGAGCAACCGGTCGGAGGCGGCGCGGATCGCGCGCGACCAAACCTAGGTATTGCTCTGGATGTGCTGCTGGGCCTGTGTGAGTTCTCCTTGATGGGCAACGGGATGAACCTCAAGCGCGGCGCGGCCGTGTTGTGACGGCAAGAACCGACACGCGCCCCTTCGCCGAAGGTCAGATGCCGTACCAGAATTCCGGGGCGCCGAGCGGTGGGCGCGGCGTCCCGGAGCCCACCATCTCCGAGGGGGAACCGCCCGTGAATCCGACCGATCCACCTACCAACCTCGAGCTCTGGGCCGTGCTGAACGTGGACGAGTTCCAGTTCCGCCTGGTCAAGCCGTGGAACCTGGACACGCTGGCTGCGGCCTTGCGCAACGCCGCAGCCCGTGGCACCCAGGTCGAGGTCCGCGCGTACAACGACCAGAACGCCGAGATGACCGTGCTGGTGAACCCCGCCCGCGCGCGCGTGGTCCACATCGGCAAGCGCAACGTCGTCGTGCCGCGCACCGGCATGCCCGACGTGTCCCTGAACGGCGTGCCTGACGGTTTGACAGTGGTCGACGCGGGGTAGCCGACCGGCGACAAGTACGGAGCCTGGAGGGCGTCATGACCCACCGCGTCACTGTCAAGGTCGCCGGCCTTCAGCCGGTGCAGATTCTGGCCGCGCTGGCCGGTATCGCGTTCATCGTGTTCGGCGTCGTGGGATTCACCCGCACCGGGGTGGGCGACTGGTCCACTCACTCGTTCGTGCTCGGGTTCTCGGTGAACCCGTTCCACAACCTGGTGCACGTGGTCGTCGGCGTGCTCGGTCTGCTCATGGCTCTCGGGTCCGGTACGGCGCGGCTGTACGGGTGGCTGCTGTTCCTCGGGTACGGCGCCATCTTCGTGTGGGGGCTGATGATCACCGGCGTGCTGGCGCAGAACCCGGCGTCGCAGTTCGGGAACCCGTTGGCGCTCAACACGAACGACAACTGGCTGCATCTCGGGCTCGCGATCTTCGGTCTGCTGCTGGCCGTGCTTCCCGCGCGGCGGCGGTTGATCGAGGAGGAAGAGGAGCCGGTGCTGCCGGAGCAGAGGTCGTCGGCGTTCCGCGACTCCAACGAGGTTCACGACGAGAAGGTGCACGACGAGAAGACTCGTGAGCACCGGATCGAGGAGATGGATCCGACCGTCGGTCATCGAGAGCCGATCACCAACGAGCAGGCGACTGTCGATCCCAAGACCGACCGCGTGAACAAGGACAAGATCAAGCACTAGGTCCCCCGCCGGACCCCCTGTCCGGCGCAGGCGCGG
>JAVXWK010000757.1:0-4097 GCA_032230575.1 Pseudonocardiales bacterium
CGAGCCTGAGGCCGGCGAGGTCGTGACCAGCGCTTTCGGCTTCTAGAAAATCCACTTGCGACGGTCGGTAACGTGGATCGATGTGCGTGTTCACGCCGATTTGATCATTGCCGGCTTTCGAAAGTACTCGACCTACCGACAAGCGATGCTGGCCGGAATGACCGCGAACGTGGTCTTCGGCCTCCTGCGGGTCGCCGTCATCATCGCCGCTCTCAAAGCGGCGAACGGCGAGATCGCGGACTACAACATCGCTGCAGCCAACACGTACGTCTGGATCGGGCAGGGGCTGCTCGGGTTCATCCTGTTGTGGGGGAACAACGAGCTCGCCGAGCGCGTGCGGTCCGGTGACGTCGTCGTCGACCTGTACCGGCCGTGGAACCTGCAAGCCGCGTTGCTCGCGGAGGATCTCGGCCGTGGCGGATACGCGTTCCTGGCCAGGCTCGCGCCGCCGATGCTGATCGGCATGCTGCTGTTCCCGTTCCAGTTCCCCGAGCACGCCTACCAGTGGCCGCTTTTCCTGGTCAGCGCGGTCGTCGCGCTGGTCATCTGCTTCGGCTGCCGGTTCCTGATCGAGGTCAGCGCGTTCTGGCTGCTCGACAACCGCGGGCTCTTCGGGTTCTGGAACGTCGCCTCCGGCCTGCTGTGCGGGCTGACCGTGCCCATCGCGTTCTTCCCGCAGTGGGCTCGGGAGATCCTGTGGATGACACCGTTCCCGGCGCTGCTGCAGGCACCGGTCGACGTGTTCCTCGGGCACGGCAACGCCGGGAAACTCCTGCTCTACCAAGCGTTCTGGGCCGCGGTGATCCTCGCGCTGGGCCACTTCGCGTTGCAACGCGCGGTGCGCAAGGTGGTGGTCCAGGGTGGCTGACGTCATCTACCCCAGGCTCATCGGCGCGCGGCTGCGCAGCCAGATGTCGTACCGCACCTCGTTCGCGCTGGACTTCGTCACCCAGATCCTGGCGCAGTGGATCGAGCTGGTCGTCATCCTGGTGCTGTTCGGCCAGGTCAGCGCGCTCGGTGGGTTCACGAAGAACGAAGTGCTGCTGATGTACGCCATCGCGGGTGCCGGCTTCGGAGTGGCGGACCTGTTCGCCGGGCAGCTCGACAACCTGCCGACCTACATCCGCACCGGCAGCTTCGACGTGCTGCTGATGCGCCCGCTCAGCACGTTGCCGCAGATCATGGTGTCGGACATCCGGTTGCGCCGGGTCGGGCGCATCGTCGGCGCGCTGGCCGTGATGATCTACGCGCTCGGCCACGTGCCCCTCGAGTGGAGTGCGGCGAAGGTCGCGCTGACCATCGCCGCGCCGATCGCCGCGGCGGTCATCTTCAGCTCGGTCTGGGTCGTGGCGTGCTCGGTGTGCTTCTGGATCATCGACGGCCGTGAGTTCTCCAACTCGGTGACCTACGGCAGCAACGCCTTCACGTCGTACCCGATCAACGTCTACTCGCGGCCGCTGCGCTGGTTGATGGCGTACGTCGTGCCGGGAGCGTTCGTCGCGTACTACCCGAGCCTCGCGCTGCTCGGGAAGCAGGATCCGCTCGGACTGCCGGGCTGGGTCGGTTGGACATCACCGCTCGTCGCGGCCCTGGCAGCAACGGTTGCCGGGCTCGTGTGGCGGTTCGCGGTCAGGCACTACCGGGGAACGGGATCATGATCGAAGTCAGGGAGCTCCGCAGAGAGTTCAAGGTCGCCACGTCAAAAGGCTTGCGGCGCAACTACAAGACCGTCACGGCGGTCGACGGCGTCACGTTCGGCATCGAAGCCGGTGAGGCCGTCGGGTACGTCGGGCCGAACGGGGCGGGCAAGTCCACGACGATCAAGATGCTGACCGGGATCCTGGTGCCGACCAGCGGGCACATCCTGGTGGGCGGCGTGGACCCGTCCAAGCAGCGCCGCGATCTCGCCAAGCGCATCGGCGTCGTGTTCGGCCAGCGCAGCCAGCTGTGGTGGGACCTGCCGCTCAAGGACAGCTTCGACCTGCTGAAGTCGATCTACCGCGTGGGCAGCGAGGACTACAAGGCCCGCCTCGACGAGTGCGTCGAACTCCTCGGCCTGCAGGAGTTCCTGGTCACACCGGTGCGTCAGCTCTCGCTGGGCCAGCGCATGCGCGGCGAGATCACCGCGGCTCTCCTGCACGCCCCGGAGCTGCTGGTGCTCGACGAACCGACGATCGGCCTCGATCTGGAGTCGAAGGAACGCCTCAGGGAGTTCCTGCAGGACATCAACACCCGCCGCGGCACCACACTCCTGCTCACCACGCACGACCTGGACGACATCGAACGCCTCTGCCCGCGGCTGATGGTGATCGACCACGGCAAGGTGCTCGCCGACGGACCGCTGGACGAGCTGCGCGCCGAGGTCACCCCGGAACGCGTGCTGGTCATCGACCTCCAGGAACCCGGACCCGCGCCGGACGTCCCTGGAGTAACGGCGGTGCGCAGCGAGGCGGGAGGGCTGCGGCACCACCTCACGTTCAGGAGAGCGGAGACGACGGCGGCTGCGTTGATCACCCAGGTGGTGCGGCAGGTGGAGGTCCACGACCTCGCCGTCGTGGAGCCGGAAATCGACGACGTCATCCGCAAGCTCTACCAACGCCAGGTCGCCGAGGACGCGCATCGGTAGAGTCGTAACCAACGTAACCGGACACATCGGGCATGAGGGAGAGCGAATGCGCCTAGTTGGACCGCTGGCAGCAGCCGTCATCGCGTTGGGCAGCCTGACGGCGTGCGACACGATCCAGGGCGTCAGCGACACCGCGGACAAGGTGAAGCTGTGCGCCGACGCGATCCAGCTCGTGGGCTTCTCGCCGGACCTGAGCGACCCGCAGAAGGCGCTGGAGGACACCCAGGCCAAGGCGAAGGAGCTCGAGAACCTCGCGAACTCCTCGCCGGACGAGCAGGTGAAGAAGGCGCTGACGGAGGCGGCCAACGGCATGCAGAACGTCGGCTCCGCGGCGGACTGGGTGACGCAGAAGGCCGACCTCGTCGCGAAGGTCTCCTCGGCCTGCGGCGGATGAGCACTTGAGCCCTGTTGCGCACCTCCGGTGTCGGCTTAGGCTTTGACGCGTTCAGCGCGCCATGCCTCACGCCGCACACCGGAGGTGTCGCAGCATCATGCAAGCAACCGTTGGTGACAGGCTCCACGTCCACAGCCGCTCCATAGGACTCGAGGAGCGCCTGGGCGAGATCCTCGAAGTGCGCGGGACCGACGGCCAGCCGCCGTACCTGGTCCGCTTCAACGACGGCCACGAGGGCCTGGTCTTCCCCGGACCCGACTGCATCGTCGAACCTCGCGGCGAGATCTAACCGAGCACTGTCGCGATCAACTCCTCGGCAAGCTGAGGAGTCGCTGCCGCCACCCCTGACCACCGGTGGGTCAGGTCGGGTTCGAACGTGAACGGCCGGCCCTTGAGGTCGACCAGCACCCCACCCGCGGCGGGCACGGTCACCAACGCCGTCGCGAGGTCCATGATCCGGTGCGTGTCGCTGCCCGGATCGATGAACGCGTCGACGGTGCCCTCCGCGACCAGCATGGTCTCCAGGCAGGTCGTGCACAGCACCCGGATGCGGTCGGCTCGGTTCGCGACGCGCAGCCACGCGTCCTGCGTGCCTGTCTTGGGTCGCATCAAACACACGGACGCGCCATCGAGTGACGTACGTCCGGTCGTGCGGAACGACGTCGGCACTCCTGCGCGCGCATGCCACGCACGGCCCGTGTCGAACCATGTCGTCAAGGCTTCTTTGGCGTCGCCGTCTTCTACGAGAGCACCGGCGAAGCAAGAGAGAGGAACGCCGAACGCGGCGTTCGCGGACCCGTCGACCGGGTCGATGACGAGGGTGATCGAGGAGCCGTTGTCGACGAACCCGGCTTCCTCGGACAGGAGGTTCACGCGACTGCGGTGGATGGACTCCAGGATCGCGTCTTCGACGATGCGATCGACGCGCATCGTCGGTGTTCCGTCGGCGCCGTCCGCCACTTCTTCGCGGAGCTCCAGGCGCGTGTGCAGAGATCGGGCGCGTCCATACGCCGCTGACGCCGCACGAGCGGCGTCAGCGAGCGCAGGATGCACGTCATCGGAGAGCTGTGGCTGGGG
>JAVXWK010000775.1:0-3435 GCA_032230575.1 Pseudonocardiales bacterium
GCATTAAATGCAACTCCCGTGGGTTTTTGTCCGATAATGCACATTATGTCAACTTACGGTGATCCGCCCACATATTCTCTGCTGAATAGGACTCCCCTGAATCGCCACAGCTTGCGGGCCAGCTCCATGCTGTCGGCGCTGCCCCGATCAGCTCTGGTCGGGCCGAATGACTGTGATGCCGCCCGTGCCGGCACCCGGCTCGCCAAGGATCGCGAGGCGCGGACCTGCCTCCTCGAGACTTATCCGCTCGCGCAACAGCTGCTGGGGTCGCAACCTTCCGGCCGCGACCAGCGCCAGCATCTCGGGATAAGCGCTAGCGGCCATCCCGTGGCTCCCGAGCAGTTGCAACTCCTGAGCAACCACGCGGCTCATGTCGACGCGCGGAGCGGCATCGTCGCCGCCAAGTAGCCCAACCTGCACGTGCCGACCACGCGGGCGCAAGCACGCGACCGATGCCGAGAGAGTGGCCCGGCTGCCGAAAGCGTCAAGCGAAACGTCGGCGCCGCCGTCCGTCAGGTCAGGCAGCGCTGCCACGTCGTTCGCGGCTACCGGCAGGGCGCCCAATTGCTCGGCGAGCTCAAGCGACGCCGGCGCGACGTCCACGGCGAGGACGCGCGCGCCCAGCGCAACTGCCACCATGATGGCCGACAGGCCGACGCCCCCACATCCATGTACGACGACGTTGTCGCCCGCGCTCACCCCGGCGACCTGCGCCACCGCCCGGTACGCCGTAGCGAAGCGGCACCCCAAGCTGGCCGCAACGTCCGACTCGACATCGCTGGGCACCCGCACCAGGTTGACGTCGGCACGTGGCAGCGCCACCTGGTCGGCGAACGAACCCCACCGCGTGAATCCCGGCTGCTCCTGTCGTTCACACACCTGCGAGTCGCCCCGCGCGCACGAACGACAGTCGCCGCAGGCCAAGACGAACGGCACCGTCACCCGGTCTCCCGCCGCCCACAATCGCACGTTGCGCCCGACCTTGATCACCGTCCCGGCCAGTTCGTGACCTGGCACATGCGGGAGTGCGATGCCGTCGTCGTGGCCCATCCAGCCGTGCCAGTCGCTGCGGCACAGACCAGTGGCTTCGACAGCCACCACCACGCCGTCATGAGGGGCCTCTGGATCGGGTACGTCGACCAGCTCGGGCTCGCGGGCGAACTCAGACACCACGACCGCACGCATGCGTTGATGGTAGACGTCAGCGTCGAGCGCAGCTCACATCGTTCCGCTTCACAAGATCCGGATGCCGCTCATCGTCGCCGCAAATCCGGCCCGAAGCGGCGACTGCCGGCGTGGCCGAGCAGGGGTCCACTCCCCCGGGCTTCGACCGACATCCGGCCGACATCCGGGCCAGAAAGTGGCTGCAACGACCGGCAACTGGCATCTTCTGCGCCGGATGGGCCAACACAAAGCCGTCTTCGCCAGAAGGCAAGCTCCCCTTACGCTCTGGGGCAATCCAGCATTGCGGCGATTCGCTTGCCCGGGCCCAGCTGCTTGCCGTTGGTCGGAAACACCTCGTCGTGAGTCGGATTCCGGCGGACGGCCTGGGCGTCGATCGCTAGGCACGTGTCGTTGTCGAACTGGAACTGCACGTGGACGACCTGACCAGGAGCCACGCCCCTCGGAACAACGAATCCGCCTGCATCTGAAGCGTCACCGGCGCGGCTTTCTATCCCAGGAAGGATCGGGAGCCACATCTGCGTGCTCGCCACGTCCAGCTCACCAGCGTCTGACTCGATGTGCACAGACTTGAGCGCTACCGCGTCACCCCGACCCTCGAATGTCGCCGAGAGCGCGGCGGATCCGTCATCGTTCACGACCATCACGACGTCCGACACAACGACGCGACCTCTGTCCTCGACAAGTGTGGCCGTGGCTAGCGCAAACGCATCCGACACAGTTGCGCGATCATCACCTGGCCCCGGGGTACTCGCCGCATGGAACTGAAAATCTGCGCCAGCGGCGGACTGCGTCTGCGGCGATGGCGCAGCCAGGAGGGCAGCCAGAGCCGCGCAGACGAGGGGTGCATTTGCGAAGAGAGTCCGCCTCCGCGTCGTCTTCGAACTCACGAGAGTTCCTCCATACCTATGAATGTCCAACACCAGGCCCTTCATGGCAAGGGAACCGAGCCGATGGCGTGCGCTCGAGCCCCGTCACTCCTGGCTCATTGCGCCCCGCTGAGCCCCGTCCCCATGACCGCTTCGTCACGGCACCCATCGACGGTGCCCCGCGCGCAACAGAAATCGTCGGGCCGCGACCATTGAGCGATGAACGCAATACGGCTTGTCACCCTTGACGACGTGCCAGACCTCGCGGAGCTGTTTCGTAGGAATCGCGACTTCCTGGCGCCCTGGGAGCCAGGCCGAGAAACCGACTTCTTCTCGGTCGAGGGACAACGCGCAGTCGTCGAAGAGGCTCTGGAGCGTCACGAACAGGGGCTGACCTATCCCCACGTCATCCTTGACGACTCTGGTCACATCGTCGGTCGCATCAATCTGGGGAACGTGGTGCGTGGCCTTTCCAATCGTGCGGCGTCGGCTACTGGGTCAGCGAGCAGGCCAACCGCCGTGGCCTCGCAACCGCCGCCGTGCGCGACATCAAGAAGTTGGCCTTCGGCCAGCTAGGGCTGCACCGGATCGAGGCAGGCACCTTGACTCACAACATCAGGTCCCAACGCGTTCTTGAGAAGAATGGGTTCGTCCGATTCGGCTTGGCCCGGGCCTACCTCAATATCGCAGGGAGATGGCAGGACCATGCTCTCTACCAGGTGATCAACCCCCAGCACGGCTGACACCTTCGGTCACGCCGATTAGGAAAGCCGGGCTGGGGCGTCGTCGGGGGCAACCGAGCCAGCGCGTCGCGCCGCGCTGCCGGGTTGGCGTCGTGGAGAACGGGTACAGGGCGTTGCGGGAGCGGTTCGGGATCCGGCTGCTTGCCCACCAGCACGGGTAGCACCGCTCCTGGGAGTTGCTATGGACTGGTTCACTGCGGAGAACAACTGGTTGGCGCGCACGCTCTTCCAGCGTTCGCTGGCGGCGGTGTATCTGGTCGCCTTCGTCGTCGCCGCCAACCAGTACCGGGCCCTGCTCGGCGAGCACGGGCTCACCCCGGTGCGGCGGTTCGTCGAACGGGTGCCGTTCCGGCGGTCACCGAGCCTCTTCCACTTCCACCATTCAGATCGGGCGTTCCTCGTCGTCGCATGGGCCGGCGCCGCGCTGTCCCTGGCCGCGGTGGCGGGACTCACCGATGCCATACCCCTGGTGGCGGCAATGCTCGTCTGGGGCGTGCTGTGGCTGCTCTACCTCTCGATCGTCAACGTCGGCCAGATCTGGTACGGCTTCGGCTGGGAGTCGCTGCTGCTCGAGACGGGGTTCCTGGCAGTCTTCCTCGGCAACGCCGATACCGCACCGCCGATCCTCACCCTCTATCTGT
>JAVXWK010000788.1:0-9950 GCA_032230575.1 Pseudonocardiales bacterium
TGAACGAGCCGTTCTGGTAGATGTCGACGGAAGCACCCCAGAGCAGGCGATGGCTCCAGCCCGAGATGTCGTACATCACCGGGACCTTGGCGCTGATGTCGCTGCCCTGTTCCAGCATCACGTTCGCGAGCGCCCGCTTCGGCTGGTGCATGTCGACCACGTACGACCCGGCCGGATAGCGCTTACCACCCAGTGTGAACGCCTTCTCGGCGCGTTCGACCCGCACGTCGTGGGCCACCAGGTGGTCGACGAGCCTCGACGTGGCGGGTGCGGAGCGGTCGTTGGTGATCACGTATGCACGCGGGAACTCCGTGCGGTAGCGGTCTTCCGGCCCGAAGCCCGGCACGAACCCGTCCGGGATCTCGCGCTGCGGCTCGCCCGCCTTGCCACGCCGGAACATCTCGACCTGGTTGGAGATCAGTTCGCCGCGGTGGTCGTCCACGTAGTCGATCGTGGTCTTGATCGTGGACTCGACGACGTCGGTGTTGATGAGCGCACGCCGTTGCAGCTCGGCGACCGGCAGCGTGTCGTACGCCTGACGGTTGACCTGCTGCGGGATCTCGATCGTGTACGAGACGGCGCCGTGGTACATCGAGTACTGCGCGGTGTAGATCGGCGCCCAGCCGTCCCACACACCGGGGTCGTAGTCGCGGAACGGGATCTCCGGGTGTGCCGTCTCGGGGTGACCGAGGCCCTGCACGCCCTTCTCCATCGCGAGTCCGTTGGCGTACCCGTGCTTGATGTACAGGTCGAAGTCGTAGTTCTGGCCGTGCGGCGGAGTCGTCGGCTCGATGAGGGTGTTCTCCGAGTAGCCGTGCTCGTCCAGCATCATCAACGGCTGGGTGTGCTCGACGATCTCCCGCATCACCCGGTTCTCGGGCTGCGAGCTGGTCGCGAAGTCGCGGTTGAGGTCGAAGCCCGCGTTGTTCTGCCGGGTGCCCGCGACGCGGCCGTCCGGGTTGGCCGTGAGGTTGAAGTAGATCCTGCTGCGCCGCAACAGGTTCTGCACATCGCGGTCGTTCGACGTGGCGAGGTGCTCGATCACCCGCAGCGCGCCGTCGGTGCCTTCCCACTCGTCGCCGTGGATGTTGTTGTTGATCCACACCGGCGCCTTGTAGAGGCCCGCCGGGACCTTGTGGCCTTCTTCGATGCTCGCCCGGAACTGTTCCTGCAGACGGGTCTGCGCCGGGCTCTCCGGCGCGGTCAGCGTGACCAGGTACAGGTCGCGGCCGAGTCCGGACTGGCCGGCGACCTCGACCGAGATCCGGTTGCTCTTCTGCTGCAACGCGTTCAGCTTCGGCGCGAGCGAGTGGTACGGCGCCAGGTTGAGCTTGATGGTCTTGTCGGCCGGATTTTCGGGGTATGTCCTGAGTGTTGTCTTACGCGGATAGCCCTGGTGGCGATCGGACTTGTTCTCCCCCTGGGCCTGGATCGCCTGCGCCGAGATGGTGTCCAGAGCAGCGATTTCGTTGCGTTCGGGCCCGTTGCCGGGCTCTCGATCCGAATTCGACGGTTGTGCCGTTCCGTTGACGGGCGCCGCCACCGCCGCGGTGACCGCCAGTAGAACAGCGAGCAGAGTTCTGCGCATGCGGTCGTTTCTCGCACAACGGCCCGTCTATCGACTAGAGCCGATAGGCGGGCCGTTGCATTCCCCTCGGTCAAGACCTGAACCATGAGGGTGGCACAAGATCTCGCGAGTGAGCGAGAAAAGTTCACCAACCGCAGCGGCCATAGGTTACTAATCACCGCTGACCAGCGCGTTCAGTTTGTTGAACGATGACAACCACTCGAACGGACTAGCCAGACCCCAGACACAGGAACGGCCGGCGGAACGGGTCCTTCGCCATCGCCTCCGCCAGCGCCACGGCCGGAGCCGCCCCCGCGATCAGCGCCCGGTGGTAGTCGGCCATCGCGGCCGCACTGGCCTCGTCGCCGACCTTGCTGGCCGCGGCCACCACGGTCCGCGTACCACCGGCCAGCATCGCCCCGGCGAACCCCAACGCCTCGTCACCAGGCCTGATGCGGTTCAGCGCCAGCTCGCACGCCGCCAGCACCACGTGCGCGGGAGGCTTGCGCAGCCGGCCCAGCTCGTGCGCGAACAACGGCCCGTCCACCAGCTCCAGGCGCGAGAACAACGCGTTCTCGGTCTCGTGTTCGCCGTGCGCAGCGACGTGCACGAGGTCAGCGCCGTCGAGATGTGTCAGGACCTCGGCAGCCGTCGCCCTGTCCCCCGAAAGCACGGTCGCCTTCTCGTGCTGCACCGCGAGCCGGTCGATCTCACCCTGCCCGAACAGCAGTCCCGGTCCGCGCACCACCAGCACGCGATCGGTCTTGGGCGTGCCCGTCTGGGCGGCGGCGAGCCAGGCCGTGGCCGAGGGCGCGGTGGCGACAGGCCGTCCGTGCAGGCTCGGCAGGACACCCCACGGCACCGCGTAGAGCGTCCCGGTCGGCACCACGACCAGCTCGCGGTCGCCGATGAGGTGCGCGAGCGGTTTGATCAGCAGCTCGTCGAGCCGGTCGGCCTGCTTGTGCGCGGACAGCCCGATGACCTGGACCAGCGGCGGCGGCAGGTGGTCAGGCGCGAGGGCGTTGAGGTCGAAGTGGAGCTTCTGCGCGCTCTCCAGCGCTTCGGTGGCGTCGCCCAGCCGCACCAGGCTGGCCCGGCCGCCGGCGACGACCACCGCGGCCATCTCGCCGTCCGACACGACGAAGCTGATCATGGCCTTCTGGTCCAGCTCGGCGACGACCTCGCCGAGATCGGCGACCGGCCGCGGCTTGCCCCACCGCTGCGAGTGCCAGCCGAGCCGGTTCGCCTCGCGCTGCGCCTTCACGAGCTTGCCGCGCAGCTCGGCGGTCGGCTGACCGGACAGACCGTGCCGCAGGATCGCCCAGCTGAGGTTGCGCACCTCGGAGATCCGTTCGGCGACCTCGTTGTTGTCGCTCGTCTCCAGCGGTTCGTACCGGTAGGTCTGCGCCCGCGTGCGTTCCAGCCACGCGAAGAGCCGGCGCGCGTCCGCGTCCTCCAGCACGAGCTTGATCGCGAGCTCGCTCAGCTCCCTGCCGTGCACCGCGGTGGCGGACACCAGCTCCAGCCCGCCGAGCTGGTCGCGAACCCGTCCCAGTTCGTCCAACGCCTTCCGTGCGTGCGTGAGCGCGGCGCGGCGGCTTCCCTTGGCCAGCGCCAGTTCCGCGAGCACCAGCCGGCGTTGCATGCGGTGGTCGAGGGGTGTGACGGCACGTGGTCCTGGCACCTTCTCCAGCAGTTCCTCGGCGTCCGCGAGCCTGCCCCGGCGGATCTCCAGCCGGGCCGCGAGGAGCAGCGCCAGCCGTGACTCGTCGACGAGGTGGTTGGCGGACAGCTCCGAGGAGAGCGTCAACGCCTTCTGCACCAACGCGTTCGAGATCCGCTTGGTGCGCATCGCGTGCCTGCCGTGCGCCCACAGCTCGATCAGGCCGGCCATCATCCACCACGTGCTGCCGCGGCGGACGAGCTTGCGTTCGGACCGCTTGGCCATCCGGCGCGCCAGGTCGAACTGCCCGTCCAGCAACGCGGCCGAGGCGCGGAACATCTCGACCTCGGCGATCTCCTGGCCGAACTTCTCCTTGCGCATCACCGGAAGCGCCTGGTCGAGGTGCTGACCGGCCTCATCGGACAGTCCGATCATGAGCATGGCCTCTGCCTGGTCGAACTGCAGCCGGGCGAGCAGAGCCTGCTGGTCGTCGGCGCGGAAGATCCGTTCGGCCTCCTCGTACCGCCGCAACGCCTCCGCCAGCTCACCGCTCTGCTTGTGCACGTTGCCGAGCGCGTGCACGAGGAACGGGTGGAGGTGGTTGAGCTCGTGCGCGCGAGCGAGGCGAACACCACGCTGGAGGTCGTCGATCGCGCGTTCACTCCTGCGCACCGCGGCCAGCGCGAACCCGCGGTTGAGCAGCGTGGACACGAAGCCCTGCACCAGGGCGCGGTTCACACCGGGGCTGGTCTGCTCGACGTCGTCCTCGACCGCCTCGATGAACCTGTTGAACCACTCGACGGCTCGTTCCGGCTCGCCCATGCGCATGACCATGAGGCCGTGGTTGTGGTCGACACCGGCGTTCAGGAGCGTCCTGGTCGGGCCGTCCTCAATGGTCTCGATCTCGCGACGGGCGGCTTCGAACGCCTCGACGGCGAGGTCCATGCCGCTGGTCTCGCCCAGGCAGAGACCCAGGGTGTAGAGGATGCGTGCGCGAGTGGCCGCGCTTTCCTGACTTGGTTCGACGCGGTCGACGTGCACGAGAGCACGCCTGAGCAACCGGATGGCCGCAGGAAAACGAAACTTCGCTTGCTCCGCCCATCCTGTCTCAAACAACTCGCGCGCTCTGTCCAGGGCACGAGCGGGCATGTGATCATCACACCACACGTGTCCACATGGCGCTGCCCGCCAACCAGGCGGCTGAGCCTGGTGACGGGCAGAACACGCTGAGTGACAGGCCTTACTGACTGACCTTGTTGCTCGGGTGGTTGGGGCAGTCGGCGTCGTGCTCGACGTCGCCGCCGGAGTCCTCGCCGCCCTCGGAGACGAGGGAGTGCGGCCGCACCAGGAAACCCGGTCCGCCACCGCAGCACATCGGCTTGACTTCGGGGTCGTCCTTCTTCACCGGCGGGACGGCCGGCACTTCGGTCGGCGGCGCGGGCTCGACCGGAGCCGGGTCGAGGACCGGCGTTCCCTCGAGCACGGACTCGGCGGCTTCGACCACGTCGGTCCCGGAAACGACATCGAGGTTGTCGCGCTGGACGGTCATGAGGTTCCCCCCTCGTTTGGACTATTTACTTCCCATCCCCCCAGATGGGTGCGCCAAAAAGAGTCGCACACACGGCTACAGGTATACGTCTCATTTAGCTAACAGCCACTCGGTCGGCCTAAGATCACAAAGGGTCACCTGCACAAACAGGTGACCCTTTGTGATTCTTGCTTCGATTATGTATCTACGAGCAGCGTGCGATCACGATCTCGCGAACACGTGCCGCATCGGCCTGACCCTTGGTCGCCTTCATGACCGCGCCGACGATCGCGCCGGCCGCCTGAACCTTGCCGTCGCGGATCTTCTGCGCCACGTCCGGCTGAGCCGCGAGCGCCTCGTCGACCGCCTTCTCCAACGCCGGGTCGTCCGAGACGACCTTCAGGCCGCGCTTCTCGATGACCTCTTCCGGGGAGCCTTCGCCCTCCAGGACGCCGTTGACGACCTCGCGGGCGAGCTTGTTCGTCAGCGTGCCCGAGTTCACCAGCTCGATCACCTTCGCGACCTGGGCCGGGGTGATGGCGAGGTCGGTGAGCTCGATGCCCTTCGTGTTGGCCTGCTGGGCCAGGTACGACACCCACCAGGAGCGGGCCTCGTCCGGCTTCACGCCTGCCTCGACGGTGGCGATGATGAGGTCGAGCGCGTTGGCGTTCACCAGGTCGCGCAGGACCTCGTCGGTGAGGTTCCAGTCCTTCTGGATGCGCGCGCGGCGCTCCCAGGGCAGCTCCGGCAGGGTGCCGCGCAGCTCGTCGACCCACTCGCGCGACGGCGCGATCGGGACCAGGTCCGGCTCCGGGAAGTAGCGGTAGTCCTCCGCCGTCTCCTTCTTGCGGCCCGGCGACGTGCTGCCGGAGGACTCGTCGAAGTGACGGGTCTCCTGGGTGACCTCGCCACCGGACTCCAGCACCGCGGCCTGGCGCGTCATCTCGAAGCGGACAGCGCGTTCGACGCTGCGCAGCGAGTTGACGTTCTTGGTCTCGGTGCGGGTGCCCAGCGCGCCGGTGGTCTTCGGCGACAGCGAGACGTTCGCGTCGCAGCGCAGCGAGCCCTGGTCCATGCGGACGTCGGACACGTCGAGCGCCTTCAGCAGGTCGCGCAACGCCGTGACGTACGCACGAGCGACCTCGGGAGCGCGCTCCTTGGTACCCGGGATCATCTTCGTGACGATCTCGATCAGCGGCACGCCCGCGCGGTTGTAGTCGAGCAGCGAGTGCTCGGCACCGTGGATGCGACCGGTGGCGCCACCGACGTGCAGCGACTTGCCGGTGTCCTCCTCCATGTGCGCGCGCTCGATCTCGACGCGGATGACCTCGCCGTCGTCCAGCGTCACGTCGAGCCAGCCGTTGAAGGCGATCGGCTCGTCGTACTGCGACGTCTGGAAGTTCTTCGGCATGTCCGGGTAGAAGTAGTTCTTCCGCGCGAACCGGCACCACTCGGCGATCTCGCAGTTCAGCGCGAGGCCGATGCGCATCGCGGACTCGACGGCCTTGCCGTTCACCACCGGCAGCGAGCCCGGGAGACCCAGGCACGTCGGGCACGTGTTCGTGTTCGGCTCGCCGCCGAAGACGTTGGCGCAGCCGCAGAACATCTTCGTGTTGGTGTGCAGCTCGACGTGCACCTCGAGGCCCAGGACGGGGTCGTACTTCTCGATGACCTCGTCGTAGTCCATCAGCTCAACCAGAGAGGTCATGCCAACTCGTCCTTCCGCAGAGCACGAACGGCCAGCGCCGCACCGGTGAGCGCCACCGCGATGCTGGCGATCGCGTTCGCCAGCAGCAGCTTGTCGTTCTTCGCACGGGCGTTCCGGAAGCCGGAGAACGCTCCCACAGCTCCGGCGACGGCGCCCGCGAGGCCGAGGAGGCCCTTTGCCTTCTTGATGTTCACAGCGACGGACCTCCGAACGCGCCACGCGCGGCCTCGTAAGCGGCGCCGACGCGGTACATGCGGTGGTCCTGCAACGCCGGAGCCATGATCTGCAGGCCGACCGGCATACCGTCCTCATCGGACAGTCCACTCGGGACGCTCATGGCCGGGGTGCCCGCGAGGTTCGCGGGAATCGTGCAGAGGTCCGCCTTGTACATGGCCATCGGGTCGTTCGCGCGCTCGCCGATCTTGAACGCCGTGGTCGGCGTGGTCGGCGAGATGAGCACGTCGAACTTCTCGAACGCCTTCGCGAAGTCCTGCGTGATCAGCGTGCGGACCTTCTGGGCCGAGCCGTAGTACGCGTCGTAGTAACCGGACGACAGCGCGTACGTGCCGATCATGATGCGGCGCTTGACCTCGGGGCCGAAGCCGGCCTCGCGGGTCAGCGACATGACCTCCTCGGTGCTGCGCGTGCCGTCGTCGCCGACGCGCAGGCCGTAACGCATTGCGTCGAACCGGGCGAGGTTCGACGAGCACTCGCTCGGCGCGATCAGGTAGTAGGCGGGCAGCGCGTAGTCGAAGCTCGGGCACGACACGTCCGCGATCTCCGCGCCGAGCTCCTTGAGCTGCGACACGGCGGCCTCGAAGCTGCGCAGCACGCCCTGCTGGTAGCCCTCACCGCTGAACTGCGTGACGACACCGATGCGCAGGCCGGACAGGTCGCCCTTGAGGCCCTCGCGGGCAGCGGCGACGACCGGCGGCACCGGAGTGTTGATGGACGTGGAGTCCATGTGGTCGTAGCCCGCGATGACCTCGTGCAGCAACGCGGCGTCGAGCACCGTGCGTGCACACGGACCAGCCTGGTCCAGGCTCGACGAGAAGGCGACGAGGCCGTAGCGGGAAACGCCGCCGTTAGTGGGCTTCACGCCGACGGTGCCGGTGACCGCGCCGGGCTGGCGGATCGAGCCACCGGTGTCGGTGCCGATCGCGAGAGGCGCCTGGCCGGCGGCCAGCGCGGCGGACGAGCCACCGCCGGAGCCGCCGGGGATCCTGGTGAGGTCCCAGGGGTTGCCGGTGGGACCGTAGGCGCTGTTCTCCGTCGACGACCCCATGGCGAACTCGTCCATGTTCGTCTTGCCGAGGATGACGATGCCGGCTTCCTTGAGCTTGCGCGTCACCGTCGCGTCGTAGGGCGGGATCCAGCCTTCGAGGATCTTGGAACCGACCGTGGTCGGCACGCCCTCGGTGGTCATGACGTCCTTGAGCGCCAACGGCACACCGGCGAGCGCTCCGACCTGCTCGCCCGCCTTGACGGCCTCGTCGACCTTGCGGGCCTGCGCGAGCGCGCCCTCGGTGTCGACGTGCAGGAAGGCGTGGACGCGTTCGTCGGTCTCGGCGATGCGGTCCAGGTGAGCCTGCGTGACCTCGACGCTGGAGATCTCGCCGCTGTGGATCTTCGCGGCCAGTTCGGACGCGGTGGCGTGGATCAGGTCGTTGGTCATGCTTCCTCACCCAGGATGCGGGGCACGCGGAACCGGCCGTCCTCGGCTTCAGGAGCGCCTGAGAGCGCCTGCTGCTGACCGAGGCTCGGACGGACCACGTCCTCGCGGAAGACGTTGGTCAGCGGAACGGCGTGCGACGTCGGCGGGATGTCGGCCGTGGCGATGTCGCCAACGGAAGCCACCGACTGGAGGATCACGTCGAGCTGGCCGGCGAACAAGTCGAGCTCGTCCTCGGTAACAGCCAACCTGGCGAGCTTCGCCAGGTGCGCGACCTCGTCGCGGGAGATGCTGGGCACTCCTGTCAACCCCCGTAGGGTCGGGATACGAATCGGGAACCCCGTGAGTCTATGGGCTGGTCAGTGCGGTCTTCGAACGGGTTACCGTGCAGGACGCTGACCGACCTCTCAACTTAACCGTTCCGCAACGAGGACAGCAGGTCATGCGTTGAGGATGCGTCTGCGAGAATCACCGACCGGCAACGGCGCAAGACGCGGGGTCTCGCGCACGAGCTATGGAGGCGTTCACCTTGTCGTTCCTGATCCGGGTCCAGCTCCCGGACCGTCCCGGCACCCTCGGCGCGGTCGCAACGGCATTGGGCGAGATCGGGGCGGACATACTCAGCGTCGACGTCGTGGAACGCGGCGCCGGCCTCGCCATCGACGACCTCGTGGTGGAACTGCCGTCCGGCCGCCTGCCCGACACGTTGATCACCGCGGCCGAATCCGTCGAAGGCGTCGAGGTCGACGCGGTGCGCCCCTACGCGGGCATCCTGGACACCCACCGCGAGCTCGAGCTCGTCGAGGAGATCGCCGACGACCCGCGCAAGGGCCTCGAGGTCTTCACCGAGGGCGTCCCGAAGATCATCCGCGCAGGCTGGGCCGTCGTCGTCGGCCCCGAAGGCACCGGCATCAACCGGCTGACCGCGTCGTCCGCCGCACCGGAGACCCGGATGGCGGACGCACCGTGGTTCCCGCTGGAGCGCGCGACCGTGCTCGACGGCGAGGAAGAGTGGGTGCCGGAGACCTGGCGCGAGCTGGGCACCGAGCTGGCCGCGACGCCGTTGGGCAAGCCGGACCGGGTGCTCGTCGTCGGACGTCCTGGTGGGCCGATGTTCCGTGCCGCCGAGGTGGCGCGTCTGGCGCACCTGGCCGGGATCGTCGCCGTGGTGCTGCCCGACTAGTTCTCGCGGCCCCGTAACGAATCGGGCCGGTTGTGCGTCCGGTGACGCAGAAGAAGTCGCTCGCTCTTGGAGTTCCCAGGTTCCATCGGGCCACATGAGCGACAGCAACCACCGCACGTTCGCCGCTCTGCTGGTCGCGCTGCTCCTCGGCGGGGCCGGCTGCGGTGTGCTGCCGCACGGGAGCAGCACACCACCGGACGACGGCACGGGGCTCGACGGGAACAGGCCACCGTCGACCGGCGGCCCGCCGGTGCGCGACCCCGGTCTGCTCGTCGGCGACTGGCAGCCGTCGGACAGCACCGCCACGAAGTCGTTCAGCGGCAACGACGGTGCGTGCGAGGGCTTCTTCTACGACCGGGGCGCAGTGCTCGACGGCGTGATGACGTGCATTATTTCAAGTCAGGCGGACTCGAATGGCCGATTCGCACTCCGGGTGACCCGGAAACCGGACCAGGCCAGTTACCAGGTCGAATTCGATTCGTCCGATCAGGCGACAATCTACAGCTCCGACGGGGTGGAGATGTACCGGATCAACCGATTCTGATCCACCGCGGTTAAGTTTGCTCCGCACCTACGATGTACTGATCGTGCCTGAAATTCCTCACTTGGCCGCCGTGACCACCGGGCAT
>JAVXWK010000814.1:0-8930 GCA_032230575.1 Pseudonocardiales bacterium
GTGCCGCTGGTCTACGACTTCTGGGGCTTCCCGCAGCACTACTACGACGTCAAGTACGAGGCACCGGGTGCTCCCGAGCTCGCCGAGGACGTCCGCAAGCTCCTCGGCGGGCACGTCGAGCAGGACGCGGGCCGCGGTCTCGACCACGGCGCCTACGTGCCGCTCAAGGAGATGTTCCCGGACGCGGACGTGCCGGTGCTGCAGATGTCGATGCCCACGCTCGACCCGCGTGAGCTGCACGAGATCGGTCAGAAGCTCGCGCCGCTGCGGGACAAGAACGTCCTGATCGTCGGCAGCGGGTTCATGACGCACAACCTGAGCTGCGTGCACTTCGACCAGGGCCCGGACTACGAGCCGCCGTCGTGGTCGAAGGAGTTCGACGACTGGGCGGACCAGCAGCTGGCGAACGGCGACGTGGACGCCCTCCTGGACTTCCAGCAGAAGGCTCCCGCGGCAGGCATCGCGCACCCGCGGACCGAGCACTTCGCACCGCTGTTCGTGGCACTCGGCGCGGCGAGCGACGAGAAAGCCCGTACCAGCGTTGAAGGCTTCTGGTACGGGCTCTCGAAACGATCTGTGCAGTTCAGTTAGAGATCAGCCGCGCGTCAGGGTCAGGCCGTAGCGCGACAGGATCGGGTTCACCGGCTGGAAGTACGTGGTGCCACCGGACGAGCAGTTGCCCGAACCGCCGGACGTCACGCCCTGGGCCTGGCCGAAGCCCGAGCCCGCCACCCACGAGCCACCCGAGTCGCCGGGCTCCGCGCACACGTTGGTGCGGGTGAGGCCGCGAACGGTGCCCTGCGGGTAGTTCACGGTCTGGTTCTTGGCCTGGACCGAACCGCAGTGCCACCCGGTCGTCGAGCCGGAGCGGCAGATCTGCGCGCCGACAGCGGCCTCGGTGGAGCCCTTGACGATCACGTTCGCGCCGCCGTAGTGGTTGACCCACGGCCGCGAGGTCCAGTTCGCGTTGGTGCGCACCCAGGCGTAGTCGTTGCCGGGGAACGTCGACGCCTGGAAGGTGCCCTGGGCGACCCGGTTGAAGCCCTGGGTGGCGGTGCCGGCGCGGCCGCAGTGGCCGGCGATGACGAACCCGCCGGTCACGGAGAAGCCGAGCGAGCAACGTCCGCCGCCCATGTAGACCGCGTCACCACCGCGCAGGTCGTACAGCGTGGTCGGGTTCTCGGTCACCTCGGCGACCTGAACCGCACCGCTGATGCCCTTGGCCGTGGAGATCCACTTGTCCGCGGCCGCGTCGCGGGTGTTCTTGTTGACCTCGACCACGACGGCGTTGGACTTCTCGTCCACGCGCCAGCTGGTGATGCTCGCGGGAGCCGTCATGAGGTCGAGCACCGACTTGGTGCCGTTGAGCTGAGCGAGCGAGTTCTGGACGACCTTGGCGTCCGCGCCGGTCACGGAGAGTCCCGACTTGGTCACCGCCACGGTCAGTCTGCCGCTCGCCTGGTCGATCCAGGATCCGCCGAACGCGTCGCCGAGAGAGGCCTTCGCCTGCTCCGCGATATCGCTCGCTTTCTGGTCAGAAGCCAACCGGACGCGTGCCTGGTCAGCGTTCAGGCCCAAATCACGCTGGACCGCTTGGAGCAATTCGGCCGGGTAGCTCTCCGTGTCGGAACCGGTTGGGGCGACCGGTGCGGCAGGGGCGCCAAACGCCGGTACGCTGAGAGCAGTCACGACTCCGGTGGCGAGCAAAACGGCACCGGTCATACGGGCCGCACTCGTGCGGTTCATCAGACGTCTCCCTCACTTTCGGGTGCAGGGGAACCCGAGAGATCGGTTGCAGGGACCTCTCTCGGGGGCTCTAGGGGGACGGGTGGTGGGGCGGCGGCAGGGGTCGCCCCACCCCTCCAATCCCCAGCTCTCTCTCGTCTTCGACGAAGGCGCAGCGCTCAAGTGGTCTCGCCACGAGCCTCATTGCGCCCTCCTCCCGGCCTCTTTCGGACCGAATCCTTCGCCCGTTCGAGTGACGTTATGGGCCTGTTATCTATTACGCCCGACCTCGACCGTGGAGGAAGTGTGTCACAGCTCACGACAGATCAACTGCGGTGCGTAGCAATTGACAGTTAACTATCGCTCAAAGTAGTGATGTGATCACCGAATGGGGTCGACAGTTGACGTTGGCTTAGAGCTGTCGGTCGGCTGTCGGGATTCTGTCGTCGTCGTCGGTCCGGTTGGCGTCGTGCTTTCGGTGGGCGACTGACTGGACGTGCCCGAAGTGCTCGGCGGCACGGTCACAGTCTCCGTTTCGGTCTTCGTCGTCTCGGTGTGGGTCTCGGTGTGGACGGTCTCGTTGGTGGGCTGCCTCGGATCCGCGGAAGTCGGCTTGCCGGTGACCAACTGAACGCTCGTGACGGTGAGGACGGTCACGACGAACGCCAGCAGTCCGCCGACCGCGATGACCTGCCAACGCTTTTGGCGTTCCATCGAGCGTTGGTAGAACACGGCGCCCACTGTGGTCACCACGCTCGCGAGGATCGCGCCGATGATGGTGCCGGCGACGTTGAGGCGAAGGCTCAGCACAGCCGCGGTGGCGGCGGCGAGCACACTGGCGACGAGCTTGACGGGGGTGATCTTCTCCTGCTCAGACATGACACTTGTGGGACGTCGGGCACAGTTCACCGGTTGTGCCCCGGTGACGTGCATCATCAACGTATGCGTCTGGTGACTCTCGAGGACATCCACGCGGCCGCCGCCGCGATCGCCCCGCATGTGGTGCACACCCCGCTGCTGACCTTCGACTCCGGGCTTTTCATCAAGCCCGAATGCTTGCAGCCCATCGGAGCTTTCAAGCAACGCGGCGCGGTGAACGCCTTGTCGCGCATACCTTCCGAGGACCGTGCGCGTGGTGTCGTGGCGTATTCGAGCGGTAACCACGCGCAAGCGGTCGCCTACGCGGCCAAGCTCCTCGGCATGCCCGCGGCGATCGTCGTGCCGGACAACACACCCCAGCTGAAGATCGACGCGACGCGCTCGCACGGCGCCGAGGTTTTCGTCGTCGGCATCACCGAACGCGAGTCGCGGGCCGCCGAACTGGTCGAGGAACGCGGTGCCACGCTGATCCCGCCGTTCGACCACCCGGACGTGATCGCCGGCCAGGGCACGATCGGCCTGGAGATCTGCGCGGACCTGCCCGATGTGGCCACGATCCTGGTCCCGGTGAGCGGCGGCGGCCTGATCTCCGGTGTCGCGACGGCCGTGAAGTCGTTGCGCCCCAACGTCCGCGTGATCGGCGTCGAGCCGGAGCTGGCCGCCGATGCCGCCGCGTCGTTCGCTGCCGGTTCGCTGGTTCGGTGGGACGCGCACGACCGCGCCCGCACCATCGCCGACGGTCTGCGCGCCGAGCCGTCGGAGCTGACGTTCGCGCACATCCGCGAGTACGTGGACGACATCATCACCGTGACCGAGGACGAGATTCGCGGCGCGGTCAGGGAAATCGCCCGCCGGACGCGTGTCGTGTCCGAGACGAGCGGCGCTGTTCCCGTTGCGGCGTACCTGAACCGCGCGCTGCCCGCCGGCCCCGCGGTCGCCGTGGTGTCGGGCGGCAACATCGAGCCCGCGCTGTTCGCGTCACTGGTCGCCGGATGATCTCGCTCGACGACATCCGTTCGGCGGCAACGGTGATCGCGCCGCACGTGGTGCGCACGCCGTTGCTGCCGTTCGGTCCGGGCTGGCTCAAGCCGGAGAACCTGCAGCCGATCGGCGCGTTCAAGCTCCGCGGCGCGCTGAACGCGTTGGCGCGCCTGGAGAACCGGGCGAACGGCGTGGTCGCGTACTCCAGCGGCAACCACGCCCAGGCCGTGGCGTTCGCGGCTCGGCTGCACGGCGTTCCGGCGGCGATCGTGATGCCGGACAACACCCCGGCGGTCAAGATCGAGGCCACGAAGGCGTTGGGAGCCGAGGTCTTCATCGTCGGCCTCACCGAACGCGTCGAACGTGCCGAGGCTCTGGTCGCCGAACGAGGTGCGGCGCTGATCCCGCCGTTCGACCACCCGGACGTGATCGCCGGCCAGGGCACGATCGGTCTGGAGATCCTGGAGGACCTGCCCGACGTCGACGCCGTGGTCGTACCCATGTCCGGCGGCGGGTTGATCTCGGGCGTGGCGACGGTGATCAAGGCTCTCCGGCCGGACGTCCGCGTGATCGGCGCCGAGCCCGCACTGGCCGCCGACATCGCCGACTCGCTGCGACACGGCGAGCTGGTCCGCTGGGACCCCGTGGACCGCGCTCGGACGGCCGCTGACGCACTGCGGGACGAGCCCTCGGCACTCACGTGGGAACACATCAGCAAGCTCGTCGACGACGTGATCACGGTGACCGAGGACGAGATCTTCGCGGCGATGGCCGACCTGGCCCGCCGGGCACGGCTGGTCGCCGAGCCGAGCGGGGCCGTCGCGGTCGCGGCCCAGACGAAGCTCGGAGGTGGCGTTGCCGTCGTCTCCGGCGGCAACGTCGACCCCGCGCTACTTGTTCGCGTGCTGAGGGCCTGACCGCATGTGGGTCGGCGGACCCTCCACGCCGCAGTGCAGGCAGTCGCCCGGATGCGGCGCCTCGGGTTGATCCGGCGCCGCGGCCAGCACGTCGTTGTTCACGCCGATCGCGAGCACTCCGCCGATGATCGCCGCCACCGCGCACAGCACTAGCGCCATCTGCCACCCGGAGGTCATGACCGCCGGGTTCGTGTAGTCATCGCCCATCAGCCCGACAGCACCGGGCAGCACAGCCATCGCCAACAGGCTGCCGGTGCGCGCCACCGCGTTGTTGACGCCGGACGCGACACCCGCGTGGTGATCAGGGGCGGACGCGAGCACGGTCGCGGTGACCGGCGCGACCACGGCGGCCAGCCCCAGGCCGAACACGATCACGCCTGGCAGCACGCCCGTCACGTAGGTCGCGCCGGGTGCGGCGTTGCGCAGCAGGAGCATGCCGAGCCCGATCACGATCGGCCCGAGGATGAGCTGCCAGCGCGGGCCGTACCGCTGCGCGATCTTCCCCGACGTCGACGACAGCAGCAGCATGATGATCGTGAGCGGCACGCTGGCCAGGCCGGACGCCGTCGGCGAGTAGCCGAGCGACACCTGCAGCTGCAGCACGAGCAGCACCATCACGCCGCCGAGTGCCGCGTAGACCAGGAACGTCAGCAGGTTCGCGACGAGGAACGTCCGGTTGCGGAACAACTCCGGCGGCACCAGCGGGTCGTGCGACCGCACCTGGACCGCGCCGAACGCGATCATCGCCGCCAGCCCGAGCCCTGCCACCAGGTACGACTGCTCGACCAGACCGCCCGTCATGAGCGCCAGTCCGACCGCTCCGACCAGCGCCGACAGGTAGTTGGGGTGCCCAGCCGTCTCGTCGCGGGACTCCGGCACCGACCGCAGCGCGAGGTACACGCACAGGGCGGCAACCGGCAGGTTCACCAGGAAGGCGAGCCGCCACGACCACGCCTGCACGAGCAGCCCGCCGACGAACGGCCCGATCGCGGTGGCCACACCGGACAGCCCCGACCAGGCACCGATCGCCCGTGAGCGGTCCTCCCGGTTGAACGACGACTGCAGGATCGCCAGCGCACCCGGCGTCAGCAACGCCGCTCCGACGCCCTGGAGCACGCGCGCGGCCACGAGCACCGGCACGTCCCACGCGACGCCGCACAACAGCGACGAGACGCCGAACCAGATCACGCCGATCACGTAGACCCGCCGCCGCCCGAACCGGTCACCCAAAGATCCCGCGACCAGGATCAACGAGGCCAGCGCGAGCATGTAGCCGTTCAGGATCCACTGGAGATCCGTGACCGACGCCTTGAACTCGGCGCCGATCCGCGGCAGCGCCACGTTGACGATCGTCCCGTCGAGCATCGCCATGCCCGAGCCGAGGATCGTCGTGGCCAGCACCGCACGAGCGCGCGGCGTGCCCCAAGCGATCATGCGCGGCCGATCAAGACGGCCGGTTCAGCGTGGCGACGAACTTGTACCGGTCACCGCGGTACACCGAGCGAACCCACTCGATCGGGTTGCCCTCGGTGTCGAACGAGTGCCGCGACAGCAGCAGCATCGGCAGGCCGATGTCGGCACCGAGCAGCTCTGCCTCTTCAGGCGAGGCCAGCGCGGTCTCGATCGTCTCCTCGGCGTGTCCCATCTCGACGCCGAACCGCTCCGACAGCACCTGGTACAGCGAGGCACCCGGCGCGAGGTAGCGCCTCAGCCCGCGGAACCGGCCCAGCGCCAGGTGCGTCGTCTCGATCGCCATCGGCTCGTTGTCCGCGAGACGCAGGCGGTGCAGGCGCAGCACCTTGGCACCGGGACGCACGCCGAGCAGCCTCGCGAGCTCTGCCTCCGCGGGCATCTCGGATGCCTCGATCAGCTTCGACGACGGCACGCGGCCCTGAGCGCGCATGTCCTCTGTGTACGAAGACAGCTGCAACCTCTGGGCGACCTTGGGTTCCGCCGCGAAGGTGCCCTTGCCCTGCACCCGGAGCAGTCGCCCTTCGACCGTCAGCTCGGCAAGCGCCTGCCGAACGGTCGTCCTGGAGACGTCGAACTCCGCGGCCAGCGACCGTTCCGTGGGGATAGGCGAACCAGGCGGCAGCGCTCGCAACAGGTCGAGCAGGTGCCGCTTGAGACCCCAGTACTTCGGCTCGCGCTGTGCACGCGTCCTGGCGTCCACGCCTGATGCAGGCGTCGTCTCCAGCATGGCCTCCTCCTCGCACTCCATGTCACGCACCACAAGGATGCCTTGTCCGTGTCGTTTCGTGCGTTCGAACCCCCGCCAATCGACACAAAATTGATCGGAGGACTCCACAACGCTTTGGCAACGCGCTTGACAGGATCAGTGACGCGGCACACGCTGTTCCGCATTGGTCTACACCACTTGGGCGTTCCGGCCGAGGGGCCGGGCTTGCTGAAAGGGCGCGACTGTGAAGGGCTGGAGAGGACTCGCTGCTGGTGCCGCCGCACTGGCAGTGGCCGTGTCGGGATGTGGCACGAGCACGAACAGCGGTAGCGGCACGGAGACCAAAGAGATCACCGTGTGGCTCATGGACGGCTCCGCGCCGACGACCCTGACCGACGCTCTGAACAAGGAGTTCGAGAGCGCGAACGGCATCAAGGTCAAGTACGAGATCCAGAAGTGGACCGGCATCCAGGAGAGGCTGACCACCGCGCTGGCCAGCAACACCCCGCCCGATGTCATCGAGCTCGGCAACACCCAGACGGCGAGCTTCGCCGACACGAACACGCTGACGGACCTGACCGCGGACGCGGGCCAGTTCAACGGCGGCGAGTGGCTGGGCGGCCTCAAGGACTCGCTGACGCTGAACGGCAAGCAGTACGGCGTGCCGTTCTACGCCGCGAACCGCACCGTCATCTACCGCACCGACCTGCTGCAGGCCGCGGGCGTCGCGAAGCCGCCGACGTCGCGTGCCGAGTGGATCGACGCGATCACCAAGCTCAAGGCCGCGAACGCGTCCAACCCGGACTTCCAGGCCCTGTACCTGCCCGGTCAGTCCTGGTACTTCCTGCTCTCGCTGATCTGGGACGAGGGCGGCGACATCGCCAAGCAGGACGCCGGCAAGTGGGTCGGCACGCTCGACACCCCGCAGGCCAAGGCGGGCTTCGAGGCCTACAAGGCGCTGTACGACGCGTCGGCCGCCAAGAAGGCGCCGGCTGACATCGACGAGGCGAAGCCCCAGCAGATGGAGGTCTTCGGCACGGGCAACGTCGGCATGATGATCGGTCTCCCGTGGGAGCTCACCGGTGCCGTCAAGGCCAAGGCCGACCTGAAGGACAAGGTCTCCGCGTTCCCGATCCCGTCGAAGAAGGCCGGCTCGACCGCGCCGGTGTTCCTCGGTGGCTCGAACCTCGCGATCCCGGCCGGCAGCAAGAACTCCGACGCGGCCAAGAAGTACCTGGCGCTGCTGTCGTCCAAGAAGTACCAGGACATGCTCGCCGAGGGCGGCTCGGTTCCCGGTACCTCGAAGGACACCTCCAAGCTCGGCAGCACCCCGGTCGGCAAGGCCATGGCGGACTCGTCCCCCAACGGCAAGGTCACCCCGACCACGCCGAAGTGGGCGGCCGTCGAGGCGGGCCAGAACCCGCTGAAGGACGCGCTGACCGCGTACCTGTCCGGCGCGAAGACGCTGGACCAGGCGACGAAGGACGCGAGCGACGCCGTCACCAAGGCCATGGGCTAGCCCAGCTGAGATGACGGCCGTCAAGACGACCGAAACGGCAGCGCCGGCCGGGGACATCCCGCCGGCGCTGCCGCCTGCCGCGACGGGTGGGGCGCGCAAGCGTCGCCGCCGGGGCGGCGCCTTCGACCGGGCGCTGCCCTACCTGCTGATCGCTCCGGCGCTCATCGCGATCCTCTGGCTGATCGGGTTCCCGGTCGTCTCGGTCTTCGTGACGAGCTTCCGCCAGCTCAACCTCGGCGAGCTGGTGCGCGGCCAGATCGTGTGGACCGGCTTCGACAACTACATGACCGTCCTGAAGGACGAGCGCTTCTGGACCGTGTCGCTGCGGACCGTCGTGTTCACCGTCGCCGTCGTCGGCGTGTCGGTGGGCGCGGGTCTGATGATCGCGTTGCTGATGCGCAGGCTCTCCGGATGGGTCCGGGTCGCGCTCCAGGTCACGATGCTGTGCGCGTGGGCGATGCCGATCCTCGCGTCCGCGACCGTGTACATCTGGATGTTCGACCAGAACTACGGAATCTTGAACAAAACGCTGGTGCAGCTCGGTTTCGAGCAGTTCACCGGGCACTCGTGGTTCGGTTCCGGCACGTCGACGCTGACTGTCGTCGGCCTGCTCATCGTGTGGCAGGCGATCCCGTTCCTGGCGTTCTCCCTCTACGCGGGCGTTCTCGGCGTTCCGCGCGACCTCTACGAGGCGGCGGGCATCGACGGCGCGACCGGCTGGCAGACGTTC
>JAVXWK010000831.1:0-4014 GCA_032230575.1 Pseudonocardiales bacterium
ACCTGGTGCCGCCGCCGAGGTTCGGCAAGGTCAGCTTCGACAGCTACATTCCCAACCCGGACGAGCCCAGCCAGGCCGCCGCGGTCGAACAGGGCCGCCTGTTCGCCGCCCGCGTGAGCCTGACGAAGCGCAAGAAGTGGGCGCTGTTCGGCAAACCCGAAGAAGAAGGCAAGCTGGGGCTCTACCTCGACGGAGGCTTCGGCGTCGGCAAGACGCACCTGCTGGCGTCGCTCTGGCACGCCGTTCCGGGCCCCAAGGCGTACGGGACATTCGTCGAGCTGACCAACCTCGTCGGCGTGCTGACGTTCCCCGAGGCCGTGAAGCGGCTCAGCGCGCACAAGCTCCTCGCGATCGACGAGTTCGAGCTCGACGACCCCGGCGACACCATGCTGGTCACGCGGCTGATCAAGGAGCTGACCGCGCACGGCGTGTTCATCGCAGCCACCTCGAACACGCTGCCGGACAAGCTCGGCGAGGGCCGGTTCGCCGCCGCCGACTTCCTGCGCGAGATCCAGTCGATGTCGTCGAAGTTCGACGTCGTGCGCGTCGACGGCCCCGACTACCGCCACCGCGGTCTGCCGGACGCCCCCTCACCGATGTCAGACACTGAATTGATTGTTAGAGCCTCTAACACCGAGGGCTCGACCATCGACGACTTCGACGACCTGTGCAAGGCGCTCGCCCGCATCCACCCCTCCAAGTACGGCAGGCTGCTGGCCGGGGTCACCGCCGTGCACCTCAAGGACGTCAAGCCGGCGCCCGACCAGAACGTCGGGCTGCGGCTCGTGGCGTTCGGCGACCGGCTCTACGACCGCGACATCCCGGTCGCCGTGTCGGGGCAGCCGCTGTCGGAGCTGTTCACCGAGGAGATGCTCAAGGGCGGCTACCGCAAGAAGTACCTCCGCGCGGTCTCCCGGCTGGTCGCGCTAAGCCGCTGACCAGGCGATGTCCCGGCCCGCACGCGCGTAAAACGGGTGCAGCTCGGCGTCGATCTTCGCCGAGTCGGCCTCGCTGAGGACGACCGACGGATCCGTGTACGGCCACGACCGGATGATCCGGGCTCGCAGGCCCGACGGCGGGTGGTCGTGCCACAGCGAGGCGTCCTCCGTGACCGACTTCTCCAGCACGTCGCCGACGTTCAACGACGCCCGCCACGCATCAGCCGCCGCCTGCCACCGGGCGGCTCCAGGATGGTTGCGGCGCGCCGTCTCCGGGTTCGACTGCGTGCCGCGCTCGGCGGCCGCGATCGCGCCCATCAGCTGCTCGCCGGCCGCGAAGTCGATCATCAACGCCTCGGTGGCCGTCGTGCCGGCCAGCCGGACGGCGAGGGCGTCGGCGCAGTACTCCGCCCGCTGGTGGTCCCGTGCCACTGCGGCCAGGACGCCGGTCCCGATCAACAGGAAGAGCCGTTCCAGCAGCCACTGGAGCGGCCACAGCGCCCTTTCCGCGAGCTGGCTCCAGAGGTTGTCGGTGACGAACGTTTCGGAAGGGCGGACGAGATCCGCCAGGATCAACGGTGTCCGCACCGCCGGCCCGGTGAGCAGATCACTCGCGGGGTCGCCGTTCACGAAGTGCCCGAACTCGTGGCCCAGCACCGCCACCCGCTGCTGAGGCGTGAGCGCGCCGAACAGCGGCAGTCCGATCGTCAGGGTGCGGCGCCGGAGCCACCCGTGCGTCCCCGCCGAGGCGTTGAAGCCGGCGTCGACGGCCACGCGCTCGGGCATCGGAGCTCCGGCGGCTGCCGCGATGCGGTCGAGTAGCGCGAAGTAGGTGGGCGCGTCGTCGCGGCGCAGTTCGTGCCACACGTCGCCCGCGTTCCACAGCCGGGGCCGCAGCACCCACGCGAGCATCAGGACGGGCACCCCGGCCAAGATCGAGAACGACGGGAAGTCCCTGATCACGAGCCACCCGCCCAGCACGGCGAGCCCGGCGACGAGCACCACCAGCACCGCGGAGATCGCGACCAGCGCGCCGCGGGCGGCTGTCCAATGCGGGCGGGTGGGCGGCGTGCCCTCGTACGCGGCGTACTGCTGAGCGTCGAGTCTGAGCGCGAGCTTCTTGGAAAATCCCCCAGGCATGCGCGGGAGTATGGCTGATTGATGGTTCCGGAGTTTGACTAAGGCGGCGTTCGAGTATCCACTGGGTGACGAGCGGGATCCATGACGTCCCGACGCCTTCCGGAGGCACCGATGCTGAGTGAAGCCGAACGCCGCTCGCTCGAGGAGATCGAGCAGCGGTTGCTAGCCGAGGAACCAAGACTCGCCCGCACCATGAACCGCCGGGTGCGGCCGTGGTTGTTCTACTCCTTGCTGCTCGTCTTCGGTGGCCTCACGATGCTGCTGACGGTGATCGGCGCCTTTGGCCCGGCGTTCCAGTGCCTGCTGGTCACGGCTGTCGCACTGGTGCTGCGCAAGTACCCGCTGCGCCTCCGGTAGCGGAAACTCGCTGGCGCCGGGAACCGGGCAAGCCGGACGATCTGCGGCGTGGGTTATCTGGAAGCGAACGGGCTCGCGTACGCCTTGCCTGATGGCAGGGAGCTGTTCCGCGACGTCTCGTTCAAGGTGAGCGGCGGCACGGTTGTCGCGCTGGTCGGTGCCAACGGCGTGGGCAAGACGACGCTGCAGCGCATCCTGTCCGGCGAGCTCACGCCCAAGCAGGGCAGCGTGCACGTGCAGGGCGGGCTCGCGGTGATGCCGCAGTTCATCGGCTCGGTGCGCGACGAGTCGCTCGTCCGCGATCTGCTGCTCTCCGTCGCACCTCAAGCGCTCCAGAACGCGGCTCGTGAGCTCGACGAGGCCGAGCTCGCGTTGATGGACACCGACGACGAAGCCGCCCAGATGCGCTACGCCAACGCGTTGACCACCTACGGCGAGACGGGTGGCTACGACATCGAGGTCCTCTGGGACACCGTCACCGTCGCCGCACTCGGACTGCCCTATGACCGCGCACGGTTCCGCGAGGTCCGCACGCTGTCAGGCGGCGAACAGAAACGCTTGGTCTTGGAAACGTTGTTGCGCGGCCACGAGCAGGTGCTGCTGCTCGACGAGCCCGACAACTACCTCGACGTCCCCGGCAAGCGCTGGCTGGAAGATCGTCTCCGAGCCACCGACAAGGCCGTGTTCGTGGTTTCTCACGACCGCGAACTGCTCGCCAACGCCGCCACGCACGTCGTCACGGTCGAAGCGCACTCGGCGTGGACGCATCCCGGCTCGTTCGGCACGTGGCACGCCGCGCGGCACAAGCGCATCGAGAAGCTTCGAGAAGACCACCGCCGCTGGAACGAAGAGCACGAGCGGTTGAAGGAGCTCGTGCGAACTCTGCAGCAGCAGGCGAAGTACTACGAGTCGATGGCGTCCAAGTACCGCGTCATGTGTGGGCGCCTGGAACGCTTCGAGGAGGCGGGCCCACCGCCGGAGATCCCTCAGGACGAGACGGTCAACCCACGGCTCAAAGGCGGCCGCACGGGCATTCGTGCGATCACATGCGAAGCGCTGGAGCTGACCGGGCTGATGAAGCCGTTCTCGCAGGAGATCTTCTTCGGCGACCGGGTCGCGGTGCTCGGCTCGAACGGCTCCGGCAAGAGTCACTTCCTGCGGTTGCTGGGCGGAGATCAGGTCCGCACCAACGGCGCGTGGAAGCTCGGCGCGCGCGTGGTGCCCGGGCTGTTCGCACAGACGCACCAGCACCCGGAGTGGCTCGGCCGCACTCTCGTGGACATCCTCTGGCACGGCGAGGGGCAACGGTCGGGCAAGGACCGTGGCGCCGCGATGTCGGTGTTGAGCCGGTACGGGCTCGACAAGGCGGGCGACCAGCGGTTCGAGAACCTCTCGGGAGGGCAGCAGGCACGGTTCCAGATCCTGCTGCTGGAGCTGTCCGGCGCGACCCTGCTGTTGCTGGACGAGCCGACCGACAACCTTGACCTGGCGTCGGCGGAGGCGCTGCAGAACGCGTTGAACGACTTCGAGGGGACGGTCGTCGCCGTTACGCACGACCGGTGGTTCGCGAAGTCGTTCG
>JAVXWK010000850.1:0-3730 GCA_032230575.1 Pseudonocardiales bacterium
TGCCGTTGCGGGCGTGCACGGTCTTGTAGTAGTCGAAGGTGAGCTGTGCGCCGTAGTGCGCGTCCACGCCCGCCGTCGCGCGGTCGGTGGTGGCGCCGTTGCCCCACACGTTGTCCGCGTCGGTGAACAGCGTGCCGTTGCCGGTGGTCGCGCCGCGCAGGTCGGTCGTGTTGCCGTTGCCGCGCGTGGGGTCGGTCATCGAGAAGTTGCCGGTCGTGCCCGACGTGCCGATGGTGACCGAGCCGGAGTACATGCTGTTGCCCGTGCCGGTCTTGATCTCGTCGTCCGAGCGGACCACCTTGCCGGTCGCGGCATCCACGACGACGTGCAGCACCGAGGGCGTCTGGTCACGTCGTACGCCGTTGACGGTGACCTCCCACGCGAGGGCAGGTGTCGAGTCGGTCGCGTCGACGACCTCGCGTGCCGAGGTGGAGTCGATGGTGCCCTTGAGCACCGACTTGGCCGTGCTGACGGCCTGGTCGCGGCTCACCGCGGCCGTGGTCGCGACGTCCAGCGGACGGGAGAGGGTCAGCGAGCTGCTGTCGAATGCGCCACTGGGCTTGAGGTGAACGACCACGTCGCCACCGAGGACCGGGAGCCCGGCGTGCGTGCGCTCGTAGCGCACGTGCGTGGCACCGTCCGGGTCGACGATGGCCTTGCCGCGAGCGGCGAAGGCGTCCTGCGCCGCGACGCGGAAGATCTTGGTGTGGTTGGCGATGGCCTCGGAGCCGCGGTCACGGGCGGTGGCCTGTCGCGCGGCGGGGTCGGATCCGGTCCGGTCAGCCGCCTGTGCTGCGGGCGTGACCAGTCCGGTGGCGAGGAGTGCGGCGGTGGCCGCGCCGGCAATTGCCGCTCCTACACGTCGGTTGCTCTTCATCGAGCTCCTCGTGGCATGAGAGCGCCGGGATCGTCCCGGTGCTCGAGGGAGGGAGGGTCGACCCCGAAGGGGGTCGCGAGGAGCGAACGTGATCTGCGCCACACGCGTCAAGGGGCGAACCTGGACTCTTGCCAAGTCTTGGGCAAATCATGACCGAACGGGAGGAACCGGACGCGTGGCCCTAGCTCTGGTGCCTAGCTCTGGGCACGCTTGCGGAAGCTCAGGACACCGGTCGCGGTGAACAGGGCCGCAGAAGCGACGAGAGCCAGGATGCTGATCCACGGATGGATGTGCGGCACCGTCGGGACCATGGCCGCGCGCACCGCCTCGGCGCAATAGGTCAGCGGGTTGAACGCGGTGATCACCTGGAACCAGCGCATCGTGTCGAGCAGCGGCCACGCGTACTGCGTGGCTCCGGTGAACATCAACGGCGTCAGGATCAGTCCGAACATGATGCTGATCCTGGCCGGCGGGATGAGCGTCCCGATCGTGATCCCGATGCCGGCTCCGACCCATGCGCCGAGCAACAACGCGAGCAGCAACAACGGAATCCGGCCGGCGTGCCATGGCGCCGAGCCGAGGACCAGGGCACCGATCGGATACATGAGCAAGGCGGCGACCAGCCCGCGCATCGTCGCCATCAACAGCTTCTCGACCGCCACCAGGTCCGTGTGCAGGGGAGCGAGCAGGCGGTCCTCGATCTCCTTCGTCCAGCCGAACTCCATCACCAACGGGAACGCGACGCTCTGCAACGCGGTGAGAAAGGCGGAGAGCGCGATGATGCCGGGCAGCAGCAGGTTGTGACCGTATGCCGCGCTCACCGACCCTTGCTCGACCAGCACCTTGGCGAAGATGAACAGCATGAACAGCGGCGTCAACGCGACCTGGATCAGGAGCACCCAGAACTCCTTGCCGGTCACGTACAGGTCCCGCCAGAGGATCGCCAGGAAGGCGCGACGCGCACTGGCCCGCACCGATGGCACGAGTTCCGGCGCGGACTTTCTGGCCGCGAGTGTCGTCACCTCAGACCCCTTCCGGTCAGGTCGATGAACACGTCTTCAAGGCTGCTTCTGCCGATGTGCACGTTGGTCAGGGTCGCGCTGCGCCCACTCAGCAGGCCGACGACGGCGGGCAGGGTAAGGCCCGGGTCAACCGACAAGTAGAGCCGGATCTGGACAGGGGCAGGCAGGTCGCCGATCGCGGGACCCTGCGCGTCCCCACCGGGAGTCGACGGGACCGCGGCGATCTGCTCCACGCGCTCCACACCGTCCAGCGCACCAAGGGCTGTCAGCAACGTCGACAAGTGCTCCTCAGGTGCCGGCGTCACCGATAGACCCAGCACCGCGTGCTCCGCGATGCGGCCGGTGAGCGCCTCGGGCGTGTCCAACGCGAGCAGCTTGCCATGGTCCACGATGCCGACGCGGTCGCACAGGTCTGCGGCTTCCTTCATGTCGTGCGTGGTCAGCAGGATCGTGACACCGCGGTCCCTCAGCTCACCGATCCGGTCCCAGACGAACAGCCGGGCTTGCGGGTCGAGGCCGGTCGTGGGCTCGTCCAGGAACAGGACGTCTGGTTCGTGGATCAGCGAGCGCGCGATCATCAGCCGCTGCGCCATGCCGCCGGAGTACCAGTCGACCTTGACGTCCGCCTGGTCGACGAGGCCGAACTGTTCGAGCAGCGCGGCTGCCCTGGCGTTCCTGTCGGCACGTCCGACTCCGTGGTAGGCGGCGTGGAAGGTCAGGTTCTGCCGCGGCGTCAGGGAACGGTCCAGGTTCGGCCGTTGGGCCACGACTGCCAACCGGGCGCGGGCCGCGACCGGGTCGCGCAGCACGTCGATGCCGGACAGCCTGGCCGACCCGGACGTGGCGGGAAGCCGCGTCGTCAGGATGCCGACGGTGGTGCTCTTCCCGGCACCGTTCGGCCCGAGCAACCCGAACACCTCGCCCGGGCGAACCGTGAATGACAGCCCGTCGACTGCGTTGTCCTCGCGTTTTGGATATCGCTTGACCAGGTCGACGACCTCGACCGCCGGAAGGTCGGCCAAGCGCGGCATATCGGGCACTCATCCGACACTACTTGCCTCGCCGGTCAGCGGGCGACGGCTCAGATGGTCCGCTATCGCGCGACGGTGACCTCGACCCGCTGGAACTCCTTGAGATCGGAGTAGCCGGTCGTCGCCATCGCCCGGCGCAACGCCCCGACGAAGTTCATCGACCCGTCGGACACCCGCGACGGCCCGCCGAGGATCTCGGCGAGGGTGCCGATGGTGCCGACCTGCACCCGGCCGCCCCGCGGCAGCTCGCTGTGGTGTGCCTCCGAGCCCCAGTGGAAGCCCCGGCCCGGCGCCTCGGTCGCCCGCGCCAGCGGCGAGCCCATCATCACCGCGTCGGCGCCACAGGCGATGGCCTTGGACACGTCACCCGAGCGACCCACTCCCCCGTCGGCGATGACGTGGACGTAGCGGCCGCCGGACTCGTCGAGGTAGTCACGTCGAGCAGCGTGTACGTCGGCGACGGCTGAGGCCATCGGCACCGAGACGCCGAGCACGGAACGCGTCGTGTGCGAGGCACCGCCACCGAAACCGACCAGCACGCCGGCCGCACCGGTGCGCATCAGGTGCAGCGCCGCCTGGTAGGTCGCGCAGCCGCCGACGATGACCGGCACGTCGAGCTCGTAGATGAACTGCTTGAGGTTCAACGGTTCCGCGCGACCCGAGACGTGCTCGGCCGACACCGTCGTACCTCTGATGACGAACAGGTCGACACCTGCGTCGACCACCGTCTTCCACAGCTGCGCGGTTCGCTGCGGGGACAGTGCCGCGGCCACCGTCACGCCGGCCGCGCGTACCTCTGC
>JAVXWK010000870.1:0-5772 GCA_032230575.1 Pseudonocardiales bacterium
CGAACGACGGCGTAGGACCCCTGTACGAGTCCGGCCCCCGCATCGGCCGCGAACAGCTGTTTCGCTGCCGAGCCGCCGTCGTCGTCACATCCGAAACCAAGGGGCACACCGGTTTCCGCGACCGCCGCGACGATCTCGCCGATCTGGTCCGGCCACAGCTTGCCCGCTGTGTCGTGCAGCAACACGGTTTCCGCCCCAGCCTCCGCGGCAGTCAGCACGACCTCCAAAGCGTCTTCGGGGTCGATCAGCCAGCCGTCGAAGAAGTCCCGCGCCTCGACGATCACTCGCCGTTCGGCGCGCACGAGTTGACGCACGGCTTCCCTTATGACCGAGAAACCGTGCCCTTGCACAACAATTGCCACCGCGGGTGTCTCCGCGGCGAGCAGTGCGGCGAGATCCTCCGCACCACCGGAAGCGATGAGGGTGGCGGCCCGCAACCGGAGCTCCAGCGCGGCCCGGTGGTAGAACCGGGCCGGCCTTCCTCCGTCGACGAACGCGACTCCGAGCGCGTCGAGGCGCCGCGCCGCGACCAGCCTGTCGGTGATGGACAAGCCGGCGCGACGCAGCGAGATGTCGTAGAGCTTCATCCAGAACCCCTCGCGCTTCGCCGGTCAGAAGCCCGACAGCAGTACGCGGGAAGCCTCGATCTCATAAGCGCAATGCCCCACCTCGGAGGGACAACCCTTGCGCTGATGTTCGACCGCTGCCTTCTCCAGGTACATGGACACCACGTAGAGCCCGTTGCGGCTTGCGGCACGCGCCGCGGCGGTGAGCAGTTCCGCGCCACCCAACCCCATCGCGCCACCTCACCCGTTCTCGGCGAATTCCTTGGCGTGCCGGAGCGTCGTGAGGCTGTTGGTCCCCAGCGCGTGACGGATCAGCTCGCGAGCGCGCTCGAGCGTGCCGTCAGGCCCCAGTACCTCGGTGATGACATCCGGCCGGATGACGACCGTGTGGTGGGAGGTCGCCTCGATGCCGGCCTCGATGCCGTCACCGATGTCGCGGAACGTCCACCGGCCGACGTGAGCCGCCATGATCGGCGGCGTCGCCGTCTGCTTGTAGACGATGCTGTCGTACGGGAAGCAGACCCGCACCGAGTGCGTGGTGTGGATCGACCCGTCCGGGCTGCGCGTGTCCATCTCCATGGACTGCACCCCGGTGACAGCTTCCTTCAGGTCCAGCCGGGCGACGTGCGGCAGCCTCTGCGGCCACAGGTCCGACCGGTACAGGAACTCGAAGACGTCCTTGCGGCCCGCGTGGATCGTGATGCTGTCCGAGAACGACAGCACCAGCTTGTCGTAGTCGTCGCCGTACTCCGCCGCCCGCTTCAGGGCGGCCAGCTCGGCGTCGCTGTTGTTGTTGACCGCGTTCAGGATCAGGTCCACCGCTTCCGGCTGCGCCGCCGTGAAGTGGTGCAGCAGATCGACCCGGGTCGCCGAGTCGGCGATCGGGACGATCCGCCACTCCCCGCCCATCGTCTTGACGGGCGCGGCCGAACGTTCCTGCTGGAACTTGATGTGCAGGTTCGCCGGATCGAGCTCGCGACGGGACGTCCACGTGCGCACGTCACCGTTGGCGAACGCGTGCAACCGCAACCGTTCGGTGTTGCCGTCCCGTTCGAACACCTCGGCGTGCACCGTGGGTCCGAAGGTGTACGGCCAGGTCGTGACGTCCGCGACCAGGTCGTAGACCACCTTGGCGGGAGCACCGATCATGACCGTGTGCGTGGTGGTGTGCGTCATGTCCGTCTCCGTTTCGTCTCGCCGGCGGTCAGGCCGCGATCTGTCCGTTGACCTTGTCCAGCAGCTGACGCGGCGTCTCGATGTACGCCATCTCGTCGTCGGCGACGGCGACACCGTGCTTGCGCTTGATCAGCGCGACCGTCTCCAGCAGGGCGAGGGAGTCGAAGCCCAGCTCGAGGAACGGGATGTCGAGAATGTCCTGGCCCGGCTTGAACGAGTCGTCATCGCCCGCGGCCTCGTTGAGGATCTCCTTGAGACCCTCGATGGTCAGTGCGCTCACGGCTACTTTTCCTTTCCTCCAGCGGGCGATTTCCGCACGCCCATCAGTGATGTTGCCAGCGCGCGGTGGTGGACGACTGGAGACGCCCTCGAAGAAACCGTTGCGGCACAAAGAAAAACGACCCTCGCCACAGTGTGACGAGGGCCGCTGGAGCCGTGATCTAGGCCAGAAGGCGTTGCAACTGACGGGTTTCCGCGCTGTCGAGCCGCGGATCCGAGGTGAGAATCGCGTGCTGCAACGACCGCAGGCGAGACGACGGCTCCACTCCGAGCTCGTCGATCAGCGTGTTGCGCAACGCCTTGAAGGCGTCCAGCGCCTGCCACTGCCTGCCCGCGCGGAACAGCGAGATCATGTACTGCGCGCACAGGTTCTCGTTCATCGGGTTCTGCACCGTCAGCACCGAGAGCTCGCTGAGCAGCGCCTTGTGCTTGCCCATCCGCAGCTCCGCGTCGATGCGGGCCTCGAGCGCGCCGAGCCGCGACTCCTCCAGGCGCACGACCTCGATGCCCAGCGGCATTCCCGGCCGCACGTCGACGACGGCAGGACCGCGCCACATCTCCAGCGCCTGCCGCAGCAGCCGGGCGGCGGACGTGTAGTCCTCCACCTCGTGGGCCTGCTGGCCGATCCGGGCGAGACGCTCGAACTCGTGCACGTCGACGGCCTCCGGCGGCACGTCGAGCAGGTAACCGCCGTAGCGGGTGACCAGCAGTTCCTTCGCGCCGCTCTCGCCGGACGCGGCCAGCGCGTCCCCGATCAGCTTGCGCAGCTGCAGGATGTAGGTCTGCAACGTGGTGCGCGCGCTCCGGGGCGGGCGGTCGCCCCACAGCTCCTCGATCAGCGTCGGCACGGACACCACCGATCCGGAGTGCAGCGCGAGCAGCGCCAGGATCTGCCGCGGCTTGGCAGCCGTGGGCGTCACCGAGCGACCGTTCACCTTGGCCTCGACCGGCCCCAGGACCTTGATCTGCATCGCGACCCCTCCTCCTTCTCCAAGCACCTGATTAGTCTGCTCGGCCCAACGGAGTCGCGTTAGTGCACCGGTCCTCGATCTCGGATGAGTTCGCCCTGTGCGCCGGTATGAAAACTTCATACCGATGCGCATTAGGCGGTAACTACCCAGCCATTACGCCAGGTCCGCAGAATTGACCCACACCAATTGACACGCGAATAACGGAGATGCACATGTACCCCACCGTCACCGTGGAGCACCTGGCGTCCGTCCCCACCGCCACCGACGACTCCGACGACATGAAGATCTACGAATTCGACCATGACGCCTCGACCGACATCTTCATCGGTGTTCCGTGGTCGAGCACCTCGCCCGGCGGGTCGGTCGTCAGGTTCGAAGAGGTCCTCGCGGCATGAGAGAGGACCTGGCCGAACCGGGCGACCAACGCATCGGGTTCAAACGACACCTCCGGCCGCAGATAGTGCAGGGTGAAGCCGTCTACCTCTTCGGGGAGTCCGGGGTCACGGCCATCGCAGGCACCCACGTCGAGACATTGGCGCCGTTGCTCGACGGCACCCGTGATCTGGCGGCACTGCTGCGGGACGCACCAGCGGACCTGCCCGCCGACAAGGTGGGTCGCATGCTCTCGCGGCTCGCCGCGGCGGGCCTGGTCGGCGGGCGTGGCCGGGAGGACGGTTCGGCTGGTACCGAGGCCGCGCTCGCGTACTGGGACGCGGCGGGCCTCGACGCAGCGGAAGCGGTGGCGGCGACAACGAAGTCGCTCGTCTCCGTCGTCGCGATCGGCGACATCAACCGCGACTCGCTCGTGGAAGCCTTGCACCGCAACGGACTCACGGTCACCTCGGGGAGTGGTGACCTGACGGTCGTGGCGTGTGCCGACTACCTGGCTCCCGAGCTGCGCGACATCGACTCCGCGCACCGCGCCGCCGGCACCCCGTGGTTGCTCGTCAAGCCGGTCGGCGCGCAGGTGTGCGTCGGACCCTTCTTCACCCCCGGCGACGGCCCGTGCTGGCGTTGCCTGGCCACCCACCTGTCGGCCAACCGGTCGGCGGAGGCCCACGTGCGCGCGAGGTGCGGACAACGAGGTCCAGCACCACGCGCGGCCATCGGGCTGCCGTCGCTCACCGCGACGGCGCTGGGGGTCGCGGCGGTCGAGGCGACCAAGTGGCTCGCCGGCCTGCGCCACGACACGCAGCGGTCGATCTGGAGCTACGACAGCCTCACCATGCAGGTCACGCAGCACGACGTGCGGGTCCGCCCGCAGTGCCCGGGCTGCGGCGACCCCGGGATGGTCGCGCGCCGGGCGTTCGAGCCGGTCGCGCTCGTCAGCCGGGTCAAGCGCTCCTGCGACGGCGGCGGGCACAGGTCGTCGTCACCGCAGGAGGTGCTCGACGACTACCGGCACCTCGTCGGCCCTGTCACCGGGATCGTGCGGGAGATCCACCGCGACGAGACCGGCCCGGCGTTCTTCAACTCCTTCTGGTCCGGCTCGAACATCGCGGCCGCGGGCGAGGGACTCGAAGGGCTGCGCTCGACGTTGCGCGCGGACACCGGAGGCAAGGGCGTAACGCCGCTCGACGCCGAGGTCGGCGCGCTGTGCGAGGCCGTGGAACGGCGCAGTGGCGCGTTCTGCGGCAACGAGGCGCGCGTGCAGGGCAGCTACCGGTCGCTGGGCGACCTGGCGATCCACCCCGACACCGTGCAGCACTACCACCCTCGTCAGTACGGCGACCGGGACGCGTGGAACGCGAGCCATTCGAAGTTCCAGCACGTCGCCGCCCCGTTCGACGAGGACGAGGTGATGGACTGGACCCCGTTGTGGTCGCTCACCGAGCGGCGGCACAAGCTCCTGCCCACCGGGATGTGCTACTTCGGCGCCCCCTGCCCGCCGAGCATCACGTCCAACTCCAACGGCTGCGCCGCCGGCAGCAGCCTGGAAGACGCGGTGCTGCAAGGACTTCTGGAGCTGGTCGAACGGGACGCGGTCGCCATCTGGTGGTACAACCGCACCCCGATGCCCGAGATGGACCTCGACTCGTTCCGCGACCCGTGGATCGACGAGTGCCGGGCCGTGCACGCGGACCTCGGCCGTGAGATCTGGCTGCTCGACGTCACGGCGGATCTGGGCGTGCCGGTGATGGTCGCCGTGTCCCGTCGCACGGACGGGCCGCGCGAGGACATCATGCTGGGTTGCGGCGCGCATCTGGACCCGCGGATCGCCGCCCGCCGCGCTCTCACCGAACTCAACCAGTGCATGCCGATGGTCTGCGAGCCCGTCGACATGAGCGCGTTCGACGTCGACACGCGCAGCTGGTTCGAGAACACCCAGCTCGCCGGGGAACCCTGGCTGGCACCGGATCCGGAGCAGCCGGCGCGGGACGTGTTCCACCACGGCTACACGCACCGGCCGGACCTGATCGACGACATCCGCGCCATCCAGGACACCTTGACGTCACTCGGCATGGAGGTGCTGGTGCTCGACCAGACCAGGCCCGACATCGGTCTTCCCGTGGTCAGGGTGGTCGTGCCGGGACTGCGGCACTTCTGGTCGAGGTTCGCTCAAGGGCGCCTCTACGACGTTCCCGTACAACTGGGTCGACTGGCACTACCCCGCCGCTACGAAGAGCTCAACCCGACCCCCCTGTTCATGTGACCCGAGCGGAGGCGCCCGTGGTGCCCACGACCCAGTCTCACGTTCCCGCGGGCCGTCCGCTGTGGTCATTGCTCGAGGACGCCTTCGTCGTCGAGGGAGCCGAGCAGCTCACCGTGCACGGACGCTG
>JAVXWK010000901.1:0-2931 GCA_032230575.1 Pseudonocardiales bacterium
TGACCTCCTTGCTGGCCGCGAGGAAAGCGTCGTTCTCCTCGGGCGTTCCGATGGTCACCCGCAGGTGACCCGCGATTCCGACGTCCCGGATGAGCACGCCGTGGTCCAAATAGGACTTCCAGGTCTCCCGCGCGTTCTCGAACCAGCCGAACAGCACGAAGTTCGCGTCCGAGGGCACGACCTGGAAACCCATGTCCGTCAACGCCGCCACCACGCGGTCGCGCGCGGCGGCCCGCAGTGCCACCGAGCCCAGCGTCTCCGCGGCGTGCCGCAACGAGGCCCGCGCGGCCGCCTGCGACAGCTCCGACTGGTGGTAGGGCAGGCGCACCAGCTGCAGTGCGTCGACCACGGCAGGCGCGGCGGCGAGGTAGCCCAGGCGCCCGCCGGCGAAGGCGAAGGCCTTGGACATCGTGCGCGAGACGATCAGCCGCGAGCCGTACTCGTCGAGCAGCTTGATCGCGCTCTCCTGCGAGGAGAACTCCGCGTACGCCTCGTCGACCACGATCATGCCCGTCGTCGACGCGATCAGGAGCCTCAGGTCCTCGAGCGGGATCGACTGCCCGGTCGGGTTGTTCGGCGACGTCACGAACACGACGTCCGGCCGTGTCTCCGCGATGACGGCGACGGCCTTCTCCACGTCCAGCGAGAAGTCCTGGCGACGCGGCGTCGGCGCCCACTCGGTGCGCGTGCCGGCGGCGATGATCGGGTGCATCGAGTACGACGGCTCGAAGCCCAGCGCGGTCCGGCCGGGGCCGCCGAACGCCTGCAGGATCTGCTGCAGAATCTCGTTGGACCCGTTGGCAGCCCACACGTTCTCGGCCGTCAGCGTCACCGACGTCGACTCGGTCAGGTACGCGGCCAGGTCCTCGCGCAACGCCACCGCGTCGCGGTCCGGGTACCGATGCAGGTCACCCGCGATCTCCGCCACCGCGGCGACCACGTCCGCGGCCAGCGCATCGGTTGGTGCGTACGGGTTCTCGTTGGTGTTCAGGCGATACGGCACATCGAGCTGCGGCGCGCCGTAGGGCGTGCGGCCGCGCAGATCCTCGCGCAGAGGCAGATCGGACAGCTCTACCCGCGCGCCGACAACTGGCTTCATCGAGTGAACCTCGCTGTGACAGCCTGCCCGTGCGCGGGCAGGTCCTCCGCGTTGGCCAGCGCGACGACCTTGTCCGCGACCTCGCGCAGGGCTTCCTCGGAGTAGTCGATCACGTGGATGCCACGCAGGAACGTCTGCACCGACAGCCCGGACGAGTGCCGCGCGCAGCCACCGGTCGGCAGCACGTGGTTCGAGCCCGCGCAGTAGTCGCCGAGCGACACCGGCGAGTGCGCGCCCACGAAGATCGCGCCCGCGGAACGAATCCGCACCGCGACCGCCCGCGCGTCGACCGTCTGGATCTCCAGGTGCTCGGCGGCGTACGCGTCGACGACCCGCACCCCTTCGTCCACAGAGGACACGAGCACGACGCCGGACTGCTTGCCTCGCAACGCCGTGCGGATCCGCTCGACGTGCTTGGTGATGCCGATCTGGCGCTCCAGCTCGACGTCCACCGCGTCCGCCAGTTCGACGGAGTCCGTGACCAGCACCGAGGCCGCGAGCGGGTCGTGCTCGGCCTGGGAGATCAGGTCGGCGGCCACGTGCACCGGGTCGGCGGACGAGTCCGCGAGGATCGCGATCTCGGTCGGCCCGGCCTCGGCGTCGATGCCGATCAGACCGCGCAGCAACCGCTTGGCCGCTGCCACGTAGATGTTGCCGGGTCCGGTGACGACGTCGACCGGAGCCAGCTCACCACCGTCGGTGTCGACACCGCCGTACGCCATCAGGGCCTGGGCCTGCGCGCCGCCCACGGCCCACACCTCGTCGACGCCGAGCAGCGCGGCGGCGGCCAGGATCGTCGGGTGAGGCAGGCCACCGAACTCGGCCTGCGGCGGCGAGCACACCACCAGCGACTCGACGCCGGCGATCTGCGCGGGCACGACGTTCATCACGACCGTCGACGGGTAGACCGCGAGGCCACCGGGCGCGTAGAGCCCGACGCGCGCGACCGGCACCCACTTCTCCGTGACGATGCCGCCGGGCACGACCTGCGTGGTCGTGTCGGTGCGACGCTGGTCGGCGTGCACGCGCCGGGTGCGCGCGATGACCTCTTCCAACGCCTCGCGCACGACCGGGTCCAACGAGGACAAAGCCGACGAAATCGCCGAAGCGGGCACCCGCACCGAATCAGGACGAACACCGTCGAACTTCTCGGTGTACTCGAGCACCGCCTCGACGCCACGAGCCGCGACGGCCTCGACGATCGGACGCACCTGATGCAGCGCCGCGTCCACGTCCATCTCGGCGCGCGGCACGGCGGCGCGCAACTGAGCGGGAGTCGTGGTGCGACCTCGCAGGTCGATGCGGCTGAGCATGCCTTACAGGGTAGTTCCTGCCGAATTCTGTCAACGGTCAGCCCGCTAACGGCGCTATCTCACCCGGCGACACCAGAGCCACGCTCGGTTCAGCACCACTCCGTCGCAAACCCTGCTGATGATGGAGGATCCATGTTCACAAAGCGCCGCGGCACCATCGCCGTCGTGCTCGGGCTCTGCCTGCCCATGCTCGTGGGCACCACCGCATCGACCCAGGCCGCCGGCTCCGGCCGCACCGTCTACGAGATGACGGTGAAGAACGTCGAGCAGCTCAGGCAGGTCGTCTACACGGGCACCGACCTGATCGACGAGACCACCAACGGTCCGGTGACCGTCATCGCCAGCAACAGGGAAGCCGCGGCACTGCGGCGGACCGGGCTGCCGATGAAGTACATCGGTGACGCCGAGGCCGAGTTCGCCAAGCTCGGCAAGGTCGACTTCAAGGACCCGGTGCCCGGCCAGATCGGCACCCAGGACTTCCCGTCCGGCTACACCGGCTACCACAACTACGCCGAGATG
>JAVXWK010000919.1:0-3793 GCA_032230575.1 Pseudonocardiales bacterium
CTGAGCGCCTTGGCCTTGACCGCGCCGACCGCCGGATCGGGCGTCGTCAGGCCGTGCTCGCGGGAGATCCCGTTCGCACCGATGTAGGCGAGGTCGATCACCATCTCGCCGAGCATCCTGGTGGTCCAATGGTCCACAGTGGCCAGTGTGTGGCCGCGAACCCTACCGCCCAGCAACAGAACCGTGCAGGACGGGTGTTCGGACATCGCCGCGGCGGTCGGCAGCGACGCCGTGATGATCGTGAGCGGGTTGGACGTGGGCAGCGCCTCGGCGACGAGCTGCGGCGTGTAGCCCTCGTCGATGAACACCGTCTCCGCGTCGTCGATCCGTTCGGCCGCGACCTTCGCGATGCGCCGTTTCTCCGGCACGTGCGACCCGGCGCGGAACCGGAGGCCCGTCTCGAAGCCGGCGCTCTCGACCGGGATGCCGCCACCGTGCGTGCGGCGCACCAAACCGTGCTCGTCGAGCACGCGCAGATCCCGCCGGACGGTTTCGGGCGCGACCTGCAGTTCCTGCGCCATTTCCACCACGTCGACGCGGCCGTCGGCGCGGGCCCTGGCCAGGATGCGCCGCTTGCGTTCCTCGGCTCGCATGTCACCTGCCCACTCGGCTCTTGGGTTGCCCGTTCGGGCTGTGCATAGATGAAACACCCTCGAAACACTGTGGCCGCCGCCACAACTGGGTGAGATCCTGCCCGATTTTCGCCCGGTTCGCCGTGTGTGACGCGTCGTTCACGCAGGTCGACCAGACTGGGCACGCCCGAACTGCCCTGCCCGTGTGCCCGGATGGCCTTCAAGCCGCTGGTGAATTCGGTGGAACCGGGCGGCTCGGAGCGAAGTCCAACACGGACCGACGAGGGGAACGAGACGCATGAAGTGGCTCGCAGGCGTGTTCGCTCTGGTGATCTTGGCCTGCGGCTGCCTGCTGGGGATGACCGGTTTCACGAAGTTCGACCCCGCCGCGGGGACGAACTCCAGGCCGGTCGTGGACCGGGGTGTCGCACGTGTGGCCGACTGCACGAGCAGCGGACCGGTGAGCATCCACGGCTTCGGCACCTGGTGGACTTGTCAGGCTGGGGTCACCTGGGAGAGCGGGAAGCAGGCGCGGGTGACTGCCGAAGCAGATCAGCTCACCCCGGACGACAAAGGTGCCGGGGTGCCGGTGGTGCAGCGGGGTGAGAGCAAGGTTCGCAACGGTTCTGGCAACCCGCCGGTGTACCGGGCGGACTTCGAACCCAGCGTGCTGCTCGGCATCGGCTCGTTGCTCGGCGGGATGGGACTGGGGGGAATCGGGGCGCTGGCCGTTCTCGGCACCGTCGCTTCCCGTCGCAAGAAGGCTCAGGAGAGGGAGTAGATGAACCCGGCAGCAGCTGATCCCGACGCGATGATGCGTCAGTGGAACGAGCAGATCCAGGCCAAGCTCAAGCAGGCCGACGAGATGAAGCAGGTCGCGAACGCCGTCAAGGTGACCCACCGTTCCTCTGACGGTTCGGTGTCCGTCACGGTCGACCAGAACGGCGTCGTCTCGGTGCTGGATCTGACCGACGCGGCGATGCGGAAGCAACCCGCGCAGCTTTCGGCCGAGATCCTCGGCACGATGCGCACTGCTCAAGCGCAGATCGCCACCAAGATGCAGGAAGCCATGGCGCCGATCATCGGTGACGACTCCGCGACCATGGGCGCGCTGGTGGGCGGCTACCACGAGCGCTTCCCCGAGCCCGAGCCCGAGCCGGTTCGTGAACGTTCTCCCCGTCCAGATGACGACGACTTCGGCGGGCACAACTTCGCCCGTGACGACAAGGGCTGGTGATCATGACTGCCGGAGGGTTCAACGTCCACACGCAGGCGATGCGGGAGCACGCCAAGCGGCTGGACGGCATCGTGAAGCAGATCGAGACCGCTCAGCAGGCCATCGGGCAGGCGCAGATCAACGGTGCCAACGCGTACGGCATCCTCTGCAGCCCGTTGCTGGAGCCGATCATGGGCACGGTCGAGGCTGCCGGTGTGGCGGCCATCGGTGCCTCACACGGCGTGGTTGACGCCACTGTGGACGGTGTCAACGGCATGGCCGACGTCTACGACGCCGCTGACAAGGCAGTCGAGGGCAAACTCAAGAAGATCGTCGAGAAGCTGGGGGAGCTGACCTCATGACCGCACCGAACCCGTTGGTGGCCAAGGCTCCCGACGCTCCCGGCGGCCTCGCCGGCATCAACCTGATCGAGCCCGCGGCGGACGCTGTTTCCGCGGTGCAGCGTGGTGACTGGGCGGAGGCGGGCATCAACGTCCTCGGCGCGGGCATCGACGCGCTGGGCTTCGTCACCGACCCGTTCGGCACGCTGCTGTCGTCGGCGTTCGCGTGGTTCATCGAGCACGTCGAACCTTTGACATCGATGCTCAACTCGCTCGCGGGCAATCCTGGTGTGATCAACCAGAACGCCGCTACTTGGGGCAACGTCGCCGATCACCTGAAGAAGGCCGCCGAGGAGATGTCGCGGATCGTCGACTCCGACACCGCGCAGTGGCAGGGTGCCGCGATCGCCGCCTACACGCCGGTGGCGAAGCTGGAGGCGCAGGGCGTCAAGGCCGCGGGCATCGCGGCGGAAGGTGTTGGTGCCGCGCTTGTCGGTGCCGGCGTTGCCGTGGCGACGGTGCGGACGATCGTGCGCGACCTGATCTCGATGGCGATGTCCGAGCTGGTGCAGGCGTTGATCCGGTGGGCTGCCGCGGCGTTGCTGACCGTCGGGCTCGCGACGCCGGGCATCATCGCGGACGGCATCCGGCTGATCATGAAGTGGGCCAAGAAGGTCTCGGACTGGCTCGACAAGATCATCAAGACGATCCGCGGTCTGTCGAAGTGCATCGACACGATCTTCAAGACCCTCGACAAGGTCAAGGAAGTGCTGAAGGGCGTCATGCCCAAGGCATCAGGCCCGTTCACGGAGATGTTCGAGAACATCGCGACCGGGGCGGTGAACACGACGGCGACCGGTGTGGTGAAGAACCTGCCGACCGAGGCCGCCAAGGTGGACGACTCCCCCTACGCGACCAGGTGAAAACGATGAAGGGAACCTTCATCCACCTCACGTGGATGAAGGTTCCCTTCATCGTTTGAATCAGGAGAGCCAGGCTGCGGCGTCTGGGGGGAGCTGGCCGTTGGTCAGCGGGATGCTCGACAACGTTGGCGTGGCGGGCAGGTCGATCGGCTGGTCCGACAGGTTGACGATCGTGGTGTGGTTGTTGCGGCGGAACGCGAGCACGTCCGAGCCCAGGTCGAGCCACTCCAGGTCGCCGTCGATCGCGCGGCGTTGTGCGAAGACCTCGCGGTACAGGGTGAGCATCGACTCGGGGTCGTCCGTCTGGGCCGCTACCGAGAAGTCCTGCCAGTTGGCCGGCTGGGGCAACCAACTGGGACCGTCCTCTGAGGACCAGGGGAGTGGCACGCGGCAGCCGTCGCGGCCGCGGTCGGTGAAGCCAGAGCGGTGCCACACCGGGTCCTCGCGCAGCTCGTCCGGCAGGTCCTCGACCTCCCACAAGCCCAGCTCTTCGCCCTGGTAGACGTAGACGCCGCCGGGAAGTGCCGCGGTGAGCATGATCGCCGCGCGGGCCCGGCGGGTGCCGAGATCGAAGTCGGTCGGGGCGCCGTGTTGCCTGTCCGCGAAGGAGAAACCGGTCTTCTCGCGGCCGTAACGGGTCACGTGCCTGGTGACGTCGTGGTTCGAGAGCACCCAGGTCGGCGGTGCGCCAACGGGTTCGTGTGCGGCGAGGGCGTCGTCGACGACCTGGCGCAGCTCTGC
>JAVXWK010000952.1:0-2931 GCA_032230575.1 Pseudonocardiales bacterium
CGGTCTTGCCGATGTTCTTGAAGACGAACGGCAATTCGCCGCCGTGTCTCGCCCCCATCATCCCTGCCGGGTAGTCCCAGCGGTACAGGTACACCGGCGCAGTGCCTCCGAGTGCCTTGCGCTCGGCGAGCTCGGTGGTGCGCGCGGTCATCACCCGGCCGGTGACGACGGCGCCGGCGATCTCCGACGCCGAGAGATCGGGATAGCTGCGTCGGTAGGCGGCCACGACCTCCTCGGCGCCGGCACCCAGCTGCTGGTTGGCCAGCTCGTGCAGCCCGGCCTCGTCGATGCTGCCGTTCCACGGTGGCCCCATCACGACCATCGACATCGAGTCGTGGGCTGATCCGATGAGCATCGGCACGTCCGCGCACAGCGGTGACGCGACCGGGTCGAAGGGAGGCGCCGGCAGGCTCCTGCCGTCGACCACGGGGTAGTAGCGGAGGAACACGTCGCGGGATGCGCCGGCAGCCAAGCCGGCAAAGATGTCGATGTGCTGCGCCTCGAGCAGTTGCTCCCACGGGAGCTGGCGCAGCTTGTGGAGGCTCGAGGCGTCGATCCCGAGCTCGGCGATCGTCTCTTCGGCGATGGCCGTTGCTGTCTCGGGCTCACACGCCTTGATGAAGGGCGCGTCGATCGGGTTGGCGCGATGGAAGAGACCCTTCGCCGCCGGCATGCCCATGAGGACGCAGGTCTTGCTGCTGCCGCCAGAGCACCCGAAGACCATGACCCGATTGGGGTCGCCCCCGAAGGCAGCGATGTTGTCGCGGATCCACTCGAGAGCGAGGATCACGTCGAGTTGTCCGGCGTTGCCGGAGTCGGCCCACTCGTCGCCGCCGAGCTCGGCCAGGTAGAGGTGGCCGAGCAAGCCGAGGCGGTGGTTGATCGACACGACCACCACGTCGCCGCGGGCAACCAACGTCTCGGGCGCGAGGTCGCCCGATCCGACGGTGAACGCACCGCCATGCAGCGACAGCATCACCGGCTTGGGCGTCGAGTCGCGGAGACCCGACGTCCACACGTTCAGGATGAGGCAGTCCTCGCTCATCGGGCCGTAGTAGGCGTACGGCGACTCCACGCCCGGCGGCACCATTGGCGGTTGCGCGGCCCAAGGGCCGAACTCGACGGCGTCGCGTACTCCGGTCCACGGCGTCGGTGGCTTCGGCGCCAGCCAGCGGTCTGCGCCCCCGGTCGGCGCGCCATAGCTCACGCCCCGAAAGCCGTACACGCCGTCCTTGACGTATCCCCGTACCTTTCCGGCCGACGTCTCGACGACAGGCTCGTTCATGGCGCTCCCCCGATGTCCGGACTCGTGAACGATGTTGACCGTAGTCGGACCAGTCGGAACGCTTCAGGCGCTGAGCATGCCTTCCGACCCGAAGACGGAGAGGTAGTCGGGGACCATGGACTCGGTGACGAACTCGATCAGCTGCCGGCCTTCGATCCAGACGTTGACCACTCTGAACAGCCCGTAGTCCGCCGGGCCCCACGGCCATCCCTCGCGATCGGCCACCTTGCCGATTGTCTCGACGTCGACCTTCGCCTCGAACAGACCGTGGAACGCGGTGTGCTCTGGCGTCTCCGTCCCGAGCGGCGTCTCGAGGCTGGCGCCGGGCCCGGGCCGGTAGGTCACGCCCCACGGCTCGACGACGATCAGGGTCCCGCGGGCGTCGCCGCAGCAGACGAAACGTGCACCCTCGTTGAACAACGGAGGGGGAGCAATCACGACCTTGGCATCGAGAATCTCCGCCAGGGCAGGCGCCACGACGTCGGGCTCACGGACATTGAACGACAGGTGGTAGAGCACGAAGGCCTCCCTATGTCGTCGGTGATGGCATCCCGATGGCGCCCCCGGCGAACTGAACGGGGGCAGCCTAGGACGATCGATCCGGACGGCGCTCATAGGGAGCGCCGTGCACGGGTGAGGGCTAGGCCGGAGCCACTGCTCCTACTGCGTCGGCCTGCTGCTTCTGCTGCTCGAGCATGCCGAGGATGCGCGAGTGGCTGTGACCGAGGTGCTGGAGGTTGAACGCCGCCTGCTGCGCAGTCCAGAACCCCTGCGCGTCCAGCGCCTGGTTGACAGCCATCTTCGCCAGGTTCAGGCCGAAGCTGGCCCGGCCGGCGATCGTGCGCGCCATCTCGAGGGTCGTCGACTCCAACTCGTCGAGCGTGACCAGCTTGTTGATCATCCCGAGGTTGTAGGCCTCCTGCGCGCTCACCGGCTCCCCCGTGAACAGCATCTCCTTCGCCTTGCGGTGGCCGAGCTCCCACGGGTGCGAGAACCACTCGACGCCCTGCACCATGAAACGCGGGCCGGCAGTGATGTCGATGAACTCAGCGTCCTCGCTGGCCACGATCAGGTCGCACACCCACATCAACATCAACCCACCGGCGATCACCTTGCCGTGCACCTGGGCGATCGTGGGCTTGGGCAGATCGTGGATCCGCCGGCACCAACGGAAGTAGATCTCCTGCTCCCGGTTCATGTAGCCCTCCGAGCCGGGCAGCGTCGGGCTGTACGGGAAGTTCGGCTCGTGGGTGTAGTCGGTGTTGCCACCACCCCCGATGTCGTGCCCGGACGAGAACATCTTCCCTTCGCCCTTGAGGATGATGACCTTGACGGCATCGTCCATCGCCGCCGCCTGGAAGGCGTCCATGACTTCGTAGAGCATCTGGCTGTTCTGGGCGTTCCGCTTCTCCGGACGGTTGAGCGCGATGCGGGCGATCGAACCCTCGTCCAGCAACTCGTAGGTGATCGTCTCGAACTCGGTGCCTGCCATCGTCTGTCCCCCTCGGTGGTGTGTTGAATTACGTTACGCTTTCCATCGGTGGCCGGGGAAACGCTCACGATTCCTGATCTGAAGTTTCCCGAGGGGCCGCGCTGGCGCGACGGGACCTGGTGGGTGTCAGACCAACTCGGCGACCAGATCGTGC
>JAVXWK010000959.1:0-5609 GCA_032230575.1 Pseudonocardiales bacterium
GTTATCCCGGAGGCGTTTCGTCGCCCGAGGACCTGTGGCAGCTGGTCGCTGACGGCGTCGACGCCATCACCGAGTTCCCGGCGAACCGCGGCTGGGACACCGACGGCATCTACCACCCCGACCCCGACCACGCGGGCACGACCTACTCGATCTCGGGCGGCTTCCTGCACGAGGCGGGTGCGTTCGACCCGGCGTTCTTCGGCATGTCACCGCGCGAGGCCCTCGCCACGGACTCCCAGCAGCGCCTGCTGCTCGAGACGACGTGGGAGGCGCTGGAGCGGTCCGGCATCGACCCGGCTTCGTTGCGCGGCAGTGCGACCGGCGTCTTCACCGGCGTCATGTACAACGACTACGCGTCCATTCTGGACGGTGCTGAGTTCGAGGGCCACCAGGGACAAGGCAGCGCGGGGTCGATCGCCTCGGGCCGTGTGTCCTACACGTTCGGTTTCGAGGGGCCTGCTGTCACGGTCGACACCGCCTGCTCTTCCTCTTTGGTGGCACTGCATCTGGCTTCGCAGGCGTTGCGCTCGGGTGAGTGCTCGCTGGCGGTCGCCGGCGGTGTGACGGTCATGTCGACGCCCACCACCTACGTCGAGTTCTCCCGCCAGCGCGGCCTTTCGGTCGACGGGCGCTGCAAGGCGTTCTCCGACGACGCCGACGGCACCGGCTGGGGTGAGGGTGTCGGTCTGCTGGTGCTGGAGCGCCAGTCCGACGCTCTGCGCAATGGCCACACTGTTTTGGCGGTCGTGCGTGGTTCGGCGGTGAACCAGGACGGTGCGTCCAACGGCTTGACCGCGCCGAACGGTCCGTCGCAGCAGCGCGTGATCCGGTCCGCGCTGGCTTCGGCCGGTCTGGCTCCCGCCGATGTCGACGCCGTCGAGGCGCACGGAACCGCGACGAAGCTCGGCGACCCGATCGAGGCCCAGGCGCTGCTCGCGGTCTACGGGCAGGACCGCTCCGAGCCCCTCTACCTGGGCTCCATCAAGTCGAACATCGGCCACACGCAGGCCGCCGCCGGTGTCGCGGGCGTGATCAAAATGGTGCAGGCGCTGCGTCACGGCGTACTGCCGCAGACGCTGCACGTCGGTACCCCGACCACGCAGGTCGACTGGGAGTCCGGTGCCGTCGAGGTCCTGACCTCGTCCCGTACGTGGCCGTCGGTCGACCGCGCGCGCCGTGCCGGCGTCTCGTCGTTCGGCGTCTCGGGCACCAACGCCCACGTGATCATCGAGGCCCCTTCGACGGCTCCGGAATTGTCAGACCTGCCTGAGATGATTGGGATGGGGGGTAGTTCCCCCCAGGGGGCCAGCCAATCCGGATCGATTCCGTTGGCGGTGTCGGCGAAGACGCCGGGAGCGCTGAAGGGGCAGATCGAGCGGGTCCGGGCGTTGGTGGACGGCGGGATGTCCGCTGTGGACGTCGGGTTCTCGTTGGCGGCTACGCGCGCGTTGTTCGAGCATCGGGCCGTTTTGGTTGACGGTGAGGTTGTCGCCGAAGGGGTTGCGGGCGGGAAACCGTTGGCGTTCCTGTTCTCCGGGCAAGGGGCGCAGCGGATTGGGGCCGGACGGGAGCTGTATGAGGCGTTCCCGGTGTTCGCGGAGGCGCTTGACGCCGCGCTGGTGAACCTCGATCCGGCGCTGAGGGACGTCATGTGGGGCGAGGATCAGGAGGCGCTGAACCAGACCGGGTTCGCGCAACCGGCGATCTTCGCGCTCGAGGTGGCGCTGTACCGGTTGATCGAGTCGTTCGGGGTCAGGCCGGACCAGGTCGTCGGGCACTCGATTGGTGAGATCGCGGCGGCGCATGTTGCCGGGGTGTTGAGCCTTGAGGACGCGTGTTTGCTGGTCACGGCTCGTGCGGCGCTCATGCAGGCGTTGCCGGCCGGCGGCGCGATGGTGTCGGTTGTCGCGTCCGAAGAAGAGGTGTTGCCGCATCTGACGGCTGGGGTGTCGATCGCTGCCGTCAACGGGCCTCGGTCGGTGGTGATCGCTGGGGTTGAGGCTGAGGTTCTCGCGGTTGCGGAGCGGTGGAAGGGCAAGCGGCTGAAGGTGTCGCATGCGTTCCACTCCCCGTTGATGGAGCCGATGCTGGACGACTTCCGCGAGGCGATCAGCGGGATCACGTTCGCCGAGCCGGTTGTCGGAATGTCAACATCCGGCGACGTCACGTCCGTCGACTACTGGGTCGGCCACGTACGGGATGCTGTGCGGTTCCACGACAACGTCACTCGGTTGGGTGACGTGACGCTGGTGGAGGTCGGGCCCGACGCGCAGTTGAGCGCGATGGTGGACGGCTCCACGGCGGTGTTGAGGCGGGACCGCGGTGAGGTCGCGTCAATGTTGACTGCACTCGGTCAAGTACATGTTGACGGAATCAATGTTGACTGGACTCAGCTGTACACGGGTGGACGGAAGGTTGATCTGCCCACCTACGCGTTCGAACACCAGATGTTCTGGCCGAAGGCGGTGCGCAAGGCCGGCGATGTCGGGGCGTTGGGGCTCACGCGGGTGGAGCACCCGTTGCTCGGCGCGACGGTCGATGTCGCGGGTGCGGACAGTGTGCTGTTCACCAGTCGGTTGTCGCTGAGCTCGCACCCGTGGCTCGCGGACCACAGGGTGTTCGGGCAGGTGCTGTTGCCTGGCCCGGCGTTCCTGGAGCTCGCGGTGCGGGCCGGGGACGAGGTCGGGCTCGACCGCGTCGACGAGCTGACGCTGGCCGCGCCGCTCGTGCTGCCCACGCAGGGTGCGGTGCGGGTACAGGTCGCGGTCGGTGTTGAGGAGAACGGGCGGCGTGCGGTCGAGGTGTTCTCGCGGCCGGACGGCGAGGACGTGCCGTGGACGCAGCACGCGACCGGGTTCCTGGCGAGTGGTGCGACTCCCAGTGACTTCGACGCGACGGTGTGGCCGCCCAGTGCGGAAAGCGTTGACGTTGAAGGGGCTTACGAGCGGTTCGCGGAGAACGGGTTCGAGTACGGACCGGTGTTCCAGGGGCTGCGGACGGTGTGGCGGACGGACAGTGAGGTGTTCGCAGAGGTCGGGTTGCCCGAGGGGGTGGACGGGGGAGCGTTCGGGTTGCATCCGGCGCTGCTCGACGCCGTCCTGCACGCGGGCGGGTTCTTCGACGGGGCCGCGGCGGGACTGCCGTTCTCGTGGGAAAGCGTCTCGTTGCACGCCACTGGTGCGTCGGCGGTTCGCGCGAGGCTGCGGCGCGACGGTGACGCGTGGGTGATCGCGGTCGCCGACACTACGGGTGCTCCTGTGGCGACGATCGGGTCGTTGGTGACGCGGGCGGTGGCTCAGCAGGTCAGTGCTGTGGATCGGGACTCGCTGTTCCGGCTCGATTGGGTGCCGGTGTCGCTGCCTCAAGCTGGTGCGGCCGCCGTGGTGGTGGAGGAGTTCGTCGGCGACGGCGACGTTGTTCAGCAGACGCATGCGCTTGCTGCTCGTGCGCTGGAGTTGGTGCAGCGCTGGATCGCGGAGGAGCGAGCCGAGCGGCTTGTATTCGTGACGCGCCAGGACGATCTGGCCGCGAGCGCGGTGCACGGTCTGGTGCGGGCCGCGCAGAACGAGCACCCCGGCCGGTTCACGCTCATCGACACCGATGCCGAGGTGGCCGAGCAGGTTCTCGCGATCGACGAGCCGCAGCTGCGGGTGCGTGACGGCCAGGTGTTCGCGGCACGGCTGGTGCGTGCGGAGGCGGCTGAGCCCGGCGAGTTCACCGGGCCGGTGCTGATCACCGGCGGTACCGGCGGATTGGGGCGGGTGATCGCGAAACACCTCATCGAGAGGTACGGCGTCAAGGATCTCGTGCTGGTCAGCCGGACCGGCAAGGCGGATGTGTCCGATTTGGACGCTCGCGTCACCGTGGTCGCGTGCGATGTCAGTGACCGCAAGGCGTTGCAGAAGGTGTTGAAGAAGCGCAAGGTTCGCAGCGTCGTGCACGCGGCCGGCGTGCTGGACGACGGCGTGGTGGAGTCGCTGACGCCGGAAAGTCTGGCGAATGTGTTGCGGCCCAAGGTCGACGCCGCGTGGAACCTGCACGAGCTCGCGAAGGGCTTGGACAAGTTCGTCATCTTCTCCAGTGCTGCCGGGACGTTCGGGGCGGCTGGGCAGGCGAACTACGCCGCCGGCAACGCGTTCCTCGATGCTCTGGCCGAGCACCGCCGGGCCGCCGGGCTGCCCGCCGTGTCGCTGGCTTGGGGTGCGTGGAACCAGACCGGCATGCTGTCGGAGGCCGATGCCGAGCGCATGGCGCGCGGTGGCACGCCACCGTTGTCGGTGGAGCAGGGGCTGGTGCTGTTCGACGCGGCGATCGCCGGGGAGGACGCGGTGCTGCTGCCGTTGCGCCTCGACCTCGCGACGTTGCGCAACCACGGCGAGATCCGCCCGTTGCTGCGCGGCCTGATCCGGACTCGGGCTCGGCGTGTCGCGGCTCAGGCGGATTCCGGGCTCGTCCAGAGGCTTTCCGCGATGGCACCGGAAGCGCGGCTGGTTTCGCTGCTTGAGCTGGTGCGCAACGAAGTCGCCGCTGTACTTGGCCACGACGGTGTCGCGGCGGTGGATCCGGCCAAGGCGTTCCAGGATCTCGGGTTCGACTCGCTCACCGCGGTGGATCTGCGCAACCGCTTGACCGGAGTGACCGGGTTGCGGCTGCCGAGCACGTTGATCTTCGACTACCCGACGTCCGCGGTGCTCGCCGGCTTCCTGCGGGACGAGCTGTTCGGTGCCTCTGACGACGTGCCCGCGCTGCCCGCGCTGGTGTCCACTTCGGACGATCCGATCGTGATCGTCGGCATGGCCTGCCGTTACCCCGGCGGGGTTGCGACGCCGGACCAGTTGTGGGACCTCGTGGTCGACGGACGGGACGCCATCAGCGAGTTCCCGGAAAACCGCGGCTGGGACCTCGACTCGCTCTACCACCCGGACCCGGACCACGTCGGCACCTCGTACACGAAGTCCGGTGGGTTCATTCACGACGCGGACCTGTTCGACCCGGAGTTCTTCGGGATGTCGCCGCGCGAGGCCGTGTCGACCGATGCCCAGCAGAGGCTTTTGTTGGAGGCGTCGTGGGAGGCGCTGGAGCGCGCGGGGATCGATCCCGTCGGGTTGAAGGGCAGTCAGACCGGTGTGTTCGCCGGCGTCATGTACAACGACTACTCGCTGCTGCTCGAAGGTGATTCCGAGGGGTACCAGACGACCGGTGGTTCGCCTTCGGTCGTGTCCGGCCGGGTTTCCTACACGTTCGGGTTCGAGGGGCCCGCGGTCACCTTGGACACGGCGTGCTCGTCGTCGTTGGTGGCGATGCACTGGGCGATGCAGGCTCTCCGCGCTGGTGAATGCTCGCTGGCGCTGGCCGGTGGTGTGACTGTGCTGGCCTCGCCCGGTGCGTTCATCGGGTTCTCACGGCAGCGCGGGCTCTCGCCGGACGGTCGTTGCAAGGCGTTCTCCGACTCGGCTGACGGTGTCGGCTGGTCCGAGGGTGTCGGTGTGGTCGTGCTGGAGCGGCTGTCCGACGCCGTTCGCAACGGGCACGACGTCTTGGCAGTCGTACGCGGTTCTGCCGTCAACCAGGACGGTGTTTCCAACGGGTTGACCGCGCCGAACGGTCCT
>JAVXWK010000194.1:0-4955 GCA_032230575.1 Pseudonocardiales bacterium
CTTTTTCAACCGGTCGGCGCAGCACACTGACGCACGGTGAAAATACGAACATCGGTGAAAGATTATGTCTGGCACCGACGGTTCGCCTTTTGTCTTCATATTTGTATCAGACTTCTGTGAGGAGTGCTCGGGTGAGCGAAAGCGGAGTGAAGTTCGCCTATTGGGTGCCCAACGTGAGTGGCGGACTCGTGGTGAGCGGCATTGAGCAGCGCACCGACTGGTCCTACGAGTACAACCGCGACCTGGCCGTTCTCGCGGAGAACAACGGTTTCGAGTACGCGCTCTCGCAGGTGCGTTATCTGGCTTCGTACGGCGCCGCGTACCAGCACGAGTCGACGTCGTTCTCGCTCGCCCTGCTGCTGGCCACGCAACGGCTGAAGGTGATCGCCGCCGTGCATCCCGGGCTCTGGCAGCCCGGCGTGCTGGCCAAGCTGATCGCGACCGCCTCCCACCTGTCAGGGGGACGGGCCGCGGTCAACGTGGTGTCCGGCTGGTTCAAGGGCGAGTTCACCGCACTGGGTGAGCCGTGGCTGGAGCACGACGAGCGCTACCGGCGCTCGGAGGAGTTCATCCGCGTGCTGCGGGCGTCGTGGGACACCGGCGAGTTCCAGGGCGACTTCTACCGGCTGCACGGTTACGACCTGAAGCCGAAACCCCTCGGTACGCCCGAGATCTTCCAGGGCGGCAACTCCACGGCCGCCCGCGCGATGGCGGGCCGCGTCTCCGACTGGTACTTCTCGAACGGCAAGGACTTCGACGGCGTCTCCGAGCAGATCGCCGAGGTGTCCAAAGCCGCTCAGGACAACGGCCGCGGGGTCCGCTTCGGACTCAACGGCTTCCTCATCGCCCGCGACACCGAGAAGGAAGCGCGCGAAACGCTCCGGGAGATCGTCGCGAAGGCGGATGTCCCGGCGGTGCAGGGGTTCCGGGACGCGGTCCAGCAGGCCGGGCCGTCGACCGGGGACAAGCGCGGAATGTGGGCGGACTCGTCGTTCGAGGACCTGGTGCAGTACAACGACGGCTTCCGCGCGAAGCTGATCGGCACGCCCGAGCAGATCGCCGAGCGGATCGTCGAGTACCGGAGGCGCGGCGTCGACCTGCTGCTGCTCGGCTTCCTGCATTACAAAGAAGAGGTCGAGTACTTCGGCAAGCACGTGCTGCCGATCGTTCGCGACCTGGAGGCGGACCTCGTCGAAAGCAAGGTCTGATCGGTTCCGACCGTCGTGCTGAAGACCGGTGACCCGCAGGAGATCATCGCCGGGGTGCGCGCCGTCGCAACTGGTGCCGCGTACCTGTCTCCTTTGGCGGCCAGGAGAGTCGTGGATCAGCTCTCGAAAGCACATCCGCGACCCGCTGCCGCGCAACGGATCTCGGGGCTGACGGCACGCGAGCGTCAAGTGCTCGGACTGGTCGGCTCCGGCTTGTTGAACGCGGAGATCGCAGCTCGGATCCACGTCGTCGAGTGAACCGCAAAAGTGTACGTAAGTACCATTTTGAGACAGCCAGGTGTGCGTAACCGCGTTCAGGCCGCGATCATCGCCCACGAATCCGGGATCATCCCCAGTTGAAACGCGAACCCTCGCGTATCAACGAACAAGATTCAGGTGTTGACGGCCGGAATTCCGTCGCTCTACGTTTGAGCTCAATCGGATTTCTTCCGCCGGGCATCCGGTCGCCTATTTCCCTGCCTTGACCGTGCATTGACACAGCCTGAAAAGGTGATGATCACATGAACACGCCTGCAATCGTTCTGCTGAGTGGCGGCCTCGATTCCACCACGACGCTCGCCATCGCCCGGCAGCGAGGGTTCCTCCCGTACGCGCTGAGCTTCAGCTACGGCCAGCGGCACAGCGTCGAGCTCGAGGCGGCCAGGCGGGTCGCCGAACAGGCGGGCGTGGCGCGGCACATCGTCGCCGACATCGACCTGCGGGTCTTCGGTGGTTCGGCGCTGACCGACGACATCGCCGTGCCCAAGGGCCGCGACGAGGAGCAGATGGCGGGCGAGATCCCGCCGACGTACGTGCCCGGCCGCAACACCATCTTCCTGTCGTTCGCGCTGGCATATGCCGAGGTCGTGGGTGCATGGGACGTGTTCACCGGGGTCAACGCCGTCGACTACAGCGGCTACCCGGACTGCCGCCCCGAGTACATCGAGGCCTACGAGACGATGGCCAACCTCGCCACCAAGTCGGCCATCGAGGGCAACGGACGGATCCGCGTCCACGCGCCGTTGATCGACATGACCAAGGCCGAGATCGTGCGGAAAGGCCTCGAACTGGGCGTCGACTACTCGCTCACGTCGAGCTGCTACGACCCGTCGCCGGAAGGCGTCGCGTGTGGCACGTGCGACACGTGTGTGCTGCGTTTGAAGGGATTCCACGAGGCCGGTATCGCCGACCCCGTGCGTTACCTGGCAGTGCCGGCATGACGTACTTCGTGAAAGAAATCTTCTACACGCTGCAGGGGGAGGGCCGGCACGCCGGTCGGCCCGCGGTGTTCTGCCGGTTCTCTCGGTGCAACCTGTGGACGGGGCTGGAGAAGGATCGGCACCGCGCTGTCTGTCAATTCTGCGACACGGATTTCGTCGGCACGGACGGTGTCAACGGCGGAAAGTTCACAACCGCGGACGAATTGGCGAATGCCGTCGCGAATGTGTGGGAAGGCGATACCGACGAGGAGCGGTTCGTCGTCTGCACCGGCGGCGAACCGCTGCTGCAGCTCGACATCGCGGCCATCGACGCGTTGCACGACCGCGGCTTCGAGATCTCCGTGGAGACCAACGGCACGCAGGTCCCGCCGCCGGGCATCGACTGGCTGTGCGTCAGCCCGAAGCTCGGTTCCACGCTCGTCGCGACCAGCGGCCACGAGCTGAAGCTGGTCTTCCCCCAGGTGGACGGCGAGCCCGAACGGTTCGAGCACCTGCGGTTCGAGTCGTTCCGGCTGCAGCCGATGGACGGCCCGGAGGTCGCCGCCAACACCGCGGCCGCGATCGCCTACTGCAAGCGCAACCCGAAGTGGAGCCTGTCCGTGCAGACCCACAAGTACCTGGGGATCGCATGAACGCCCACTCGGTGTCCGTGCGGCACAACTTCGAGACGGCACACCGGCTTCCGCACCTCGCCGGCAAGTGCGTGAACCTGCACGGCCACTCGTGGTGGATGGAGGCCAAGGTGTCCGCGCCCGCCCTGCACGCCGGGGCCGTCGTCGAGTTCGGCGCTCTGAAAGCCCGTGTGCGCGAGTGGATCGACGTTCACCTCGACCACGGCGCGATGCTCGGCGCGGACGATCCGCTGGCGAACGTGCTGACCGAGCACAAGAGCAAGGTCTACCGCTTCGGCGCTCAAGATCCGGAAGGTGCCGAGCAGCTCGCCGCCACGCTCGCCCATCCCACCGTCGAGGCCGTCGCCGAGCTCATCGCCCGCGTCGTCGAGGACGCGCTGCGCGACCTGCCGAGCGCACCCGGCGCCCGCGTCGCCGAGGTGACCGTGCGGGAGACGCACGTCAACTCAGCTTCCTGGCGTTTCACCGAAAAGGACTCCTCATGACAGTGATCACGGTGTCCCGCACCGACTACGGCGTCACCGAAGCGGCCGAACACGCTCGGGCGATGTTCACCGCGCTGGGCATCCCTTGCGACACAACGTCCACCGAACGAACGCCGCTTCGGTTCGTGAGTGCGCTGGCCGAGCTGACCAGTGGCCTGCACCTCGACCCGACCCGGCACCTGCGCGTCCAGTTCCCGCCGGAGTCGGTGAACCAGGGCGTGATCGCCGCGGTCGACGTGCCGTTCGTGGCGTTGTGCGAGCACCACGTGCTGCCGTTTCTCGGCCGCGCGACCGTCGCCTACCTGCCGGCGCCGGGTGGTCAGATCGTCGGACTGTCCAAGCTGGCGCGGGTGATCCAGGAGTTCGCGGCCCGGCCCCAGGTGCAGGAACGGCTGGGGGAGCAGGTGGTCGAGGCGTTGATGGGGCACCTGGCGGCGTCGGGCGCGGCCTGCCTGATCCGGTCCGAGCACGCGTGCCTGACCATGCGCGGGGCCGAGGCTCACGGCGCGGTGATGGTGACTTCGCATCTGGCCGGCGACTTCACCACGGACGCGGCGTTGCGCACGCAGGTGATGGGCCTCGCCCCGACCTACATCAGGAGGTGAACATGACTGATCTGCTGTCCTCCGGGTACCGCGGCCCGCACGCGCTCAGCAACCGCGGCTGGCTCGACTTCGTGGCGCGCCTCGAACGTCGTGAGGAGATCGCCCTCGTGCGGTCGCTGACGTCGGGCAACTCGCGGGCTCTCGACGTCGGTGGTGGCACCGGGGAGCTGACCCGTGCGGTCGCCGTTCAGCTGGGCGGCTGCACGGCGGTCGAACCTCACGCGGACCGGGCAACGCGACTGCGGGAAACGGGCATCGAGATCCTGCCGGGCAGTGCCGAGGAGCTGCCGTTCGACGACGGCACGTTCGACGTGGTGCTGGCCAACTGGATCCTGCCGTACGTCACCGACCTGGAACGGTCGCTGCGGGAGATCGCCCGCGTGGTCGACCTGTCGCATCCCGAGGCCAAGGTCGTGTTCATCGGTGGGGCGCCGGACAACGAGCTCGTGGCGTTGCTGAACGACACCTGCGTGCCGATCGCCGGCGAGCCGCCCGACGACCAGGGTTATCTGCTCACGGTGGCGGAAGAGGTGTTGGGGCGTCACGGGTTCAGCCGGTTCGACCTGTACCGGACCGAGGCCGCCCTGCACTTCCCCGAGGCAGACTTGGGCGAACGGGTGCGGGCGGCGGCACGGACGCTGGTGAACTTCTGGTACGAGGACCACCCGGCCGCCCCGGAGATGCTCACCGCCGTGGAACCGGCACTACGCCGCCACTTCGCCCGCCGCCCACACGCGGTAGGCGACCAAGGCGTGGTGCTGGTAGCCCGTCCCTAAAAGCCATGAACGGCGCTTTTGTGGACCTG
>JAVXWK010000980.1:0-4200 GCA_032230575.1 Pseudonocardiales bacterium
CGGTCTTCTGGAAGGGCGAAGTCCGCAAGTCCGATCCACGGCTGCGCGACGTGCCCGAGTGCCGGACCAACGGCTGCGACCGCGCGTTCGCTTCCGTCCGGCTGCCCGCGGGGTTGCGCACGAAACCCGGCGGCGTCGAGCTGGCGATCCGGTCGGTCGGCTCGACACCCGACGACAGCCTGGGGTTCGCCGTCTACCAAGGCTCACGACGCGTGGCCTTGGTCGACGCGCAGATCGGACCGGCCCGGTCGGTCTGGCTGCCGAAGACCACCGCGCACTACACCGTCTACGTCTTCTACAACCCGTTCGTCCCGGAGCTCGGATCCGACGTCGTCCGCTACGAAGGCCTGCTGGAGAACGAGAACTCGCCGCGGCCGTCGTCACGCGAACTGCTGCCGGACCTGGAGGCACTCCCCCAGCGGTATGCGACGTTCGAGACGCCGCCGCCGTTCTTCGACGACGTGGCGGCGCCGGGCTCGTCGTGCTTCCGCAGCGAGGTCGAGGAGCAGCACGCTCGCACGTGCCTGCGGTTCGGCCAGGCGATGGCGAACATCGGCGAGGGCCCGGTCGACGTCCGGTACCAGACCCCAGCCGGCGAGCGACCGCCGGAAGTGCCCGGCTCGCAACGCATCTACCGCGCCGACGGGACGTTCCGCGACGTGCCGTCCGTCGGCACGATGCATTACCACCCGATCCACAGCCACTACCACTTCGAGGACTTCTCGGTCTCGACGCTGGAGAGCTCCTCCGGCACGGTCGTCGCCACCGGGAAGAAGAACGGCTTCTGCATGGCCGACACCGAGATGCCCTGGTGGGCGCGCAAGGGCAACGCGCCGCAGAGCTACCCGGCGCCGCGCTGCCTCGACCGCGAACCGAACTCGCCGCCCGGTGTCGACGCGTTCAAGAACGGGATCTCGCGCGGCTGGGCCGACGAGTACTGGTGGGCGCTGCCGGACCAGATGATCGAGGTCAGTTCGTTGCAGGACGGCACTTACACGCTCGTCACGCGCGTCGACCCGACCGACAAGATCCGTGAGATCGCCGACGGCAACAACTGCGTGCGGATCCCGATCACGCTGTCCGGGCTCGCCACCGCGACGCCTCACGCCGCGCTCGCGAGCACGCATACACCCTGCTGACTGTTCGTGGGGAAGTCGGCACGTCACGAACTGAACATTGTTGGGACACAGGGAGTTCTCGAAGCGGGGCCGGTGATCTGGGTCACCGGCCCCGTGCCTATTCTGGCGCCGTCGAACTCGCTCCCTCCCCCTGCATCCTTCGCTCGCGAGACGGGAAAACACCCATGACCGAGATCATCAGCAACCTCTTCGGCCGCCCCAAGCAGGACGTCGTCGACGCCCGTGACGCCCGTGACGACATCACGGGTCCCATCTCTCTCGACACCCAGTCGGCCCCGGCCGACGAGGTCACCACCGACGAAACCGTTGCGCCCGAAGCGATCGAGGACGAGACCACCGAGTCCGCCGACGCCGCCGAATCCGACGAGGACGCCGCCGGCGAGACCGACGAGATCTCCGACGAGATCGCTGACGAAGACGCCGTCGACGCTGAGGACGAGACGGAGGACGAGGCCGTCGCCGAGGGCGAGTCCGACGAACCCGCTGCGGTGGAAGAAGAAGAGGCCGAGGACGCCGAGGAGTCGGACGAGCCCGTCGCCGCCGAAGAGTCCGAGGACGCCGAAGAGGCCGTCGCCGCCGAAGAGGCCGAAGAGGCCGCTGCCGCCGAAGAGTCCGACGAGCCCGCTGCCGTCGAAGCGACTGAGACCGAAGAGGACGAGGAGTCCGAGCCGGTAGCCGAGACCGAGGCCGAGACCGCCCCGGTCGTCGTCGAGGAGCCCGCCGCCGAGGAAACCGCCGCACCGGCCCGCGCCGCCGCCGGCGCCCGCGGCTCCGTGTCGGTCGACAACGGCGTCATCGCGAAGGTCGTCACCATCGTCGCCGCCAAGATCGAAGGCGTGTACAGCCTTGACGCGGACGGCATCTCCGTCGAGGTCGACGGCGAGGTCGCCACGATCAGCGTCTCGCTGGTGATCGAGTTCGGCCACGCTGTCAAGGCGCTCGCCGAGCAGGTCCGCACCGACGTGATCGAGGCCGTCGAGAACTTCCTGAACTTCGACGTCGCGGCCGTCGACGTGCACGTGAGCGACATCCACCTGCCCACTGTCTGACGAGTACGCAGGTCCGCGAGCTCTTCCCGAAACCCGGTGCCCTGCCGGTTCCAGCAGCCGGTAGGGTGCCGCGCGTCCCGAATTACACCGTGGAGATTCGCGTCCGCGTGGCCAACGCGGAGGACGGAGAGGACGAGTGCGCACGGACGAGGCCGGTCACAAACCTGAGTTGGACCGGCTGAAAACCATGAAAGAGCAGATCCTGTACGCGTTGGAGCACATGCCGCGCGGCAGCTCTGTGGAGGACGTCCGCCGCTGGCTGAGCAAGCAGGGTCGGCAGAGAGTGCCCAGCAGGCAGTACGCCGCGCCGATCGTGAACGAGTGGCGTGCCCGCAACGGGGTCGCCGACACGAGCGGTCTCGTGCCGCTCACGCCGGAGCTGATCGCGCAGCTCGACGAGGCCGAGACTGCTGCCGAGCCGGTGAAACCCGCTGGTGCCAAGGGGTTCTACCTGGTCGCGCTGATGAGCATCGGTGTCAGCGTGGACACGTCGTGGCGGTTCTTCGAGCAACGCCTGGGAATCACCGACGTCACAGAGCGGATCGTGCTGTTCTCCGTGATGGAGGCGGCGCTGATCGCGTGTGGCTGGGCGATGCGCGGCGGTGTGCGCCGTGACGGACGCCCTGGTCCCGCGCGGCTGGTGGCGTGGGGGCTGACCGCTTTCGCCGCGTTCGCCGCCTTCAGCCTGTCCGGACCGGTCGCGGGCACCGCCCGTGTGCTGCTCGGACCGGTGCTGGGCCTGGTGATGCTGCACCTCGCGCTCGGCATCGAGATCCGCGCGTCACGTCAGCGCACGACGACTTGGGCTCGGGTGGGCCGTGAGCTGCGGGAGCGCTTCCTGTCGTTGCTGGGCTTGGGCGACGACGGCCGCGACGCTCTGGCCCGCACCCGGGATCGGGCGGCGTTGCGGGCGGCGAAGCTGGCGCTGGCGGGCCGGTGGACTCCTTTCCGCACGTCACGTCTGCGCAAGGCACTGCACGCCTCGCACGTCGCACACGATCCGGCGCAGAAGGATCGGATGCTGAAGGAACTGGGTGTGCTGCAGCACGCGCAGAAGCTCGCCGAGACGACCCAGCCGTCGCCGTGGTGAGCTTCACCTCCGACACCGGGCTGGCGGCCGAGATCGCCGGCCTGGTCAACCGCGTCTACGCGGAGGCGGAGAAGGGGATCTGGGCGAACGACGCCGCCCGGACCTCCCCTGACGAGATCGCCGATCTCATCCGTGCTGGTGAGATCGCCGTGCTGCGGTCCGGCGAGCGTGTCGTCGGCTCTGTTCGCGTGCAACGGCTTGAGGATGGTGCCGGCGAGTTCGGGATGCTGGTCGCGGCACCGGAGGAACGTGGCACCGGCGTCGGCAAGGAGCTCGTGTCCTTCGCCGAGCGCTGGGCTCGTGAGAGCGGTCTCGCGAGCATGCAGCTGGAGCTGCTGGTGCCGCGGGACTGGGCGCATCCGGTCAAGGAGTTCCTGCGGGCCTGGTACACGCGCCTCGGCTACCAGGTCATTCGCGTCGGCGACCTCACCGAGGACTACCCGGCACTGGTGCCGCACCTCGCGTGCCCGTGCGACTTCCTGATCTTCCGCAAGGATCTTTCCCAGTAGTTGAAAGCTCGTCCAGATCGGACGTGGCGCGAGGTACCGTCCGGCGCAAGCCCAACCGGATGGAGAACTATCGTGCGCCGTCGTCTGCGTGGCACAGCTGTTGCCGCGATCGCGCTCACCTTGCTGGCGAGTGCCTGCGCCAAGGACTCCGGTGGTGGCACCGGTTCGACCAACACCGCCGGTGCCGGGTGCGAGTTCTCGACCCCGCCGACCGCACCCGCCGCGACCAGCACCAGCGCCACCGCCGGGGACAAGATCGACGGCAGCGCGTTGAAGATCGGCCTGGCCTACGACATCGGCGGCCGCGGCGACGCGTCGTTCAACGACCTCGCCGCCGCCGGTTTCGACCAGGCCATCAAGGACCTGGGCGTCAAGAAGGAGAACACCCGCGAGCTCTCCGCCGCGCCGAACGA
>JAVXWK010001014.1:0-3075 GCA_032230575.1 Pseudonocardiales bacterium
ACGCGGGCGGCCTGCACGTGGAGATGGCCGGTGAGGACGTGACCGAGTGCGTCGGCTTCGGGCTGGGACTCGAGGACCTGCACCGCGACTACCAGTCGGCCTGCGACCCGCGCCTGAACCCCGCCCAGGCACTGGAGCTGGCCTTCCTGGTCGCCGACATGCTGCGATGAAGGGAACCTTCATCCACGTGAGGGGCGGATTCGTGGGGTCGTCGCAACACGACTGATCAACTGGCTTCGGCCAGGAGCTTAGCCAAGCGCTCGGCTGGGGTGTCCCAGCCGAGCGTTTTGCGTGGGCGGCGGTTGAGCTGGGCGGCGACGGCGGCGAGGTCGTCGGCGGTGTGGACGGAGAGGTCGCTGCCTTTGGGGAAGTACTGGCGTAACAAGCCGTTGGTGTTCTCGTTGGAACCGCGCTGCCAGGGTGAATGCGGGTCGCAGAAGTAGACGGGCATGCCGGTGGCGATGCTGAACTCGTGGTGGCGGCCCATTTCCGAGCCTTGGTCCCAGGTCAGGGACTGCCGCAGATGCGTGGGCAGGGTGGAGATCGTGTGGATGAGGCCGTCGCGGACGGTCTCGGCGTCATGGCGTGCGGGCAGGTGCACGAGCATGACGTAGCGGGTGGCGCGTTCGACCAGCGTGCCGATCGCGGAGGTGCCGCCGCCGCCGCCGATGATCAGATCGCCTTCCCAGTGACCGGGGACGGCGCGGTCCTCGGCTTCGGCGGGCCGGTCGCTGATCATGATCATCGGTTCGGTGAACCGGGGCCGGCGTGCTTCGGCGGCGCGGCGGGGTTTGCGGACGGCGCGTCCGGTGCGCAGCGCGCGAGCCAACTCGCGGCGTAGTTCGCCGCGGCCTTGCAGGTAGAGGGTCTGGTAGATCGTCTCGTGGGTCACGTGCAGCTCCGGCCGGTCGGGGTGATCGCGGCGCAGCCGGCGGCTGATCTGCTCGGGGCTGAACCGGTCATCCAGCATGCCCTGCACGAGGTCGTGCAGTTCAGGGCAGGCCATGATCTTGCGTGCCTTCGGTCGCGGGCGGCGCTGCTCGGCGCGGTCCTGGGCCGCGTGCGGCCGGTAGTCCCCCGAGCCGGGATGGGCGTTGAGCTTGATCTCCCGGCTGATCGTGGACGGGGCACGGCCCAGCTCGGCCGCGATCGACCGCAGGGAGCGGCCCGCCCGCAGCCCGTCGGCGATCACGATCCGCTCATCGACCGACAACAACCGGCCCGCACGAGGCACAGGCCGGGCCGGAGGCCGTCGATCCGCCTCCTGCCCGGCCCGGCTCGCTCGCCCGTACCGCCACCGATAACCGGTCGCCCGCGTGATACCCACGACCCGGCAGGCCTCGTTCGTTCCCACACCCTTCGCCACAAGATCAAGGTAAGCGTGGCGTTCCGCCACCAGCTTCTTGCGTCCCTGCGGCGACCGGTCCTTGCGGATCTCGAACACTGCAACCCCTCAACAACTCAGGTGTTGCAACGATCCCTAGAACCCAAGGGGTTCATGAAGGCTCCCCTCATCAACCTGGGGATCGGGTCACGGCACCCAGTGGTTGCCGGTCACCGTGATCATCACCTGCAGCTGGATGCTCGACGCGAAGTAGTCGGTGCCGCCGATCGGCGTCGACACCATCTTGTTCCACAACGCGTCCAGCCACGCCTGGCTGCCGGGATCGGTCGTCGCCGCCACCGCGAACGGCGCGGTGTAGGCCTCGGAGACGTCGCTCGAGAGCTGCGTGCCGTTGAGCTGGTAGCCCACGCGAATGTTGTTGGGGTTGCCGCCGAACTTGGACTTCGCCCACGTGTTGACCTTGCGAGCTGCCGCCAGCGAAGTCGCGTCACCGCTGGTGGCCGCGTCGGCTCCGATTCGCCACGGGTCCCGGCAGGCGTTCCACCAGTACTTGCCGTCGCCCAGCGCGTCCTCCAGCACCTTGCCGGTCGGCGGGCGCGGGGTGGAGTTCGTGCGTTCCACGAAGTCGGGCAAGAGGCCCGTGGAAGGGGCGAAGTTCTGCTGCATGGTCTTGATGAGGTTCTGGTGGGCGTTGCGGATCGTGTCCCACGCGGAGTCGCCGGTGGCCTTGCGGAACGCGCGGAAGTGGTCGGCCATCCAGTCAGACGAGCGGGTCACGTAGTAGCGCGGGTCGCCCGAGTCGGCCCAGTCGCCGGGACGCAGCAGGTTCGTGGACGGGTTGATCTCGCTGCGCTTGATGGCGTTGATGTGCTTGATGGCCATCTGCTTGTAGTTGTACGTGCCCGAACTGCCCCACTGCTTGTCGGCCAGCAGCAACCCGTACGCCACGTCCATGTCACCGTCGGTCGCCGCGTCGATGCCGCTCGTGCTCTTGCAGTCCGTGCCCTGCTCCGCCGCCATCAGGTCCGGATCGATCGAGGACGGGTGGTCGATCTTCCACTTCACGAAACCGTCGAAGATCTTGCGAGCGTCCGGATCGGCACCGGCCATCGTGGCGACGACCACCATGCCGTAGCCCTGGGCCTCGGCGACGTAGGCGTGGTCGGCGTCCGTCGCGAGCACCTGGGACCACGCGCTGTTGCAGTTGTGCCGGATGAACGCGGACTTCCAGCGCTGGTAGTAGTCGACCACGGCGGCGTCCAAAGTGGACGTGCTGCCGGACGGGCGCAGGATGCCCGCCACGTACGGGGTCTGCCTGCTGCCGAAGGGATAGCCGAGGCCCGAAGGCGGCGGAGTGGTCGTCGTCGTGGGAGGAGTGGTCGTGGTCGGCGGGGTACCGCCACCGACGCCGTAGACCTCCAGCTCCCACAACGAGTAGCCGTACGCGGTGCCGCGGGCCGTGCCGTAGACCCGCACGTACCGGCCCGCACCCGACAAGGTCAGGTCGTCGACGCCACCGTCACCAGTGCTGGTCGAGTAGACGTCGGACCACGCCGAACCGTCAGGAGAGGTCTGCACGCGGTACGACTTGGCGTACGCGGCCTCCCAGTTCAAACGCACCCGGCTGATCGTGTGCGAAGAGCCGAGATCGACCCTGAGCCACTCCGGGTCGTGGCCCTCCGCAGAGGCCCAGCGCGACGACGTGCTGCCGTCGACCGCCTTCGCCGCCT